>CAMZHY010000074.1 GCA_947307005.1 uncultured Planctomycetaceae bacterium | reverse complement strand
GCGCTCTTCTGGAGGATGCCCCTAACGTACTTCCTCTGGGGAATGTTGTTGCAACTCTTCTTCATGTTGGGCGCGAGGTTTTCCTATCGTTTCTTCTTGCTGGCGGCGCGCTATAAACGTCGAGAAGACAAGACGGGCGACAAGGTGATGTTGATAGGCGCGGGGGCCGCGGGTCAGACGCTCTTGCGGGAACTGACGCGCGAAACGAGCGACGAAGTCGTCTGCTTCATCGACGACAATCCGAACAAGTGGGATCGCTATATCGACGGGATTCCCGTCGTCGGCGGTCGCGAAGATATTCTCGCCAGCGTCAAGAAGTATAACGTCAACAAGATATTTATCGCGATTCCCCGACTTACCGCGGACGACAAGCGTGAAATTTTAACGATCTGCAACGAGACGGACTGCAAGATCAAGCAGCTCCCGGGACTCTTCCAAGTCGCGCTTGGTCAGGTTTCCGTCGGCGTGATGAAAGACGTTTCGGTCGAAGACCTCTTGGGGCGCGAACCGATTAAAGCCGACATGACGGGAGTTTTCAACTTCATCAACGGGAAAACGATCCTCGTGACGGGCGGCGGCGGATCGATCGGAAGCGAATTATGCCGTCAGATCGCGCAGCATGATCCCAAGGCCTTGATTATTTTCGACGTTTACGAGAACAACGCCTACGACATTGAACTTGAGCTTCGCGAGAAGTATCCCAACTTAGATCTTCACGTGCTAATCGGGTCGGTGCGCGACAGTCGTCGGCTCTTTGAAATTTTCCGCAAGTATCGACCGGAGGTCGTCTATCACGCGGCGGCGCACAAGCACGTGCCCCTTATGGAAGTCAGCCCCTGCGAGGCGATTAAAAACAACGCGATCGGCACCTATAAGACCGCGTACGCCGCGATGATTCACGGTTGCAAACGATTCGTGCTCATCTCGACCGACAAGGCGGTCAATCCGACGAACGTCATGGGCGCGAGCAAACGCCTCTGCGAGATGATCATTCAGAGTTTCGACGCCCGGATTAAAGCGGGGAAAGCGGCGGAAATCCCTCAGCTTTTCACCCACTTTGCGGCAAAGGATTCGCCGGAGAATTTCCCGCCCGACGCGCTAAGAACAACGACGACCGAGTTCGTCGCCGTTCGCTTTGGCAACGTCCTTGGGAGCAACGGCTCCGTGATTCCGGTCTTCAAAAGACAGATTCAAAAGGGCGGTCCCGTCACGGTGACGCACCCTGACATCATTCGGTACTTCATGACGATTCCAGAGGCCGTGTCGCTCGTCATGCTCGCCGGAACTTACGCGAAAGGCGGCGAAATCTTCGTCCTCGACATGGGCAGTCCCATGAAGGTCGACACGCTCGCGAGAAGCCTCATCAAACAGTCGGGGTTCAGGCCCGACGTCGATATCAAAATCGAGTATACGGGGCTTCGTCCGGGCGAAAAGCTTTACGAAGAGAAGCTAATGGCGGAAGAAGGGCTCATGAAGACGGAGAACGAGCTCATCCACATCGGACGCCCGATTCCGATCGACGTCGATCTGTTCCTCGCAAAACTCGACAAACTGATGAACGCCGCCTATTTGAACAAGCCTGAGATTCGCGATATCATCGCGGAAATGGTGCCCACGTACAAGCCCGCGTCCAATATTAGCCGGGCAAAATAACGAGGTCGGACGCCGACAAATACGTCTCCAAACGCCTTTTGCGATAAAGTCGCGGAAGGCGTTTGTTTTATCGTTCCCTGACAATTCTTTTACGAGCTAAGGCGATGGGATGAGTTTGCATCAAGAAACGGAGACGTCGAAAGAGGACGGCGCCGAAGAACGCGGTCAGTTTCTGAGTAAGGCGTTCGCTATTGTTCTGATTTTTTTGGCGTTAGAATTTCTTCCCCTTATCAGTTGCGTCGTTTTGGCGTTACCCACCCTAACGGTCGGGTCGATTCTCTCGATAAAAATAGGCGTCAATATATTGCCCGCGCTTGGTTATCTTTTCGTCGCGCTAGGCGTCGCTCTCTTTATCTTGAACATCCGTCTCGCGCTGGGGCGAAGAAGCCTGATTAGTTTCATTGGCGGCGCAGTAATCGCGGCGGGATTGACGGTCGGCGGGGAAGTATGGACGTTTGACGTCGCTCCGCCGAAGACGTCGCCGTTTCCCTTCGTTCTCCCGTCTAATCCTTTCTGGTATCTTCCTCTCGAAATCGAAACATACGACCTTATTTTCGGGATCGCGCTCTATTTTCGCGACCTTTGGAGCGCGCTTAAAAAACGTTTTCGAACTTTCTTTCGGTGCTCCTCTTGAACTTTCTGGCGTTTGATCCGACTCCTTTCCGCGGCGTTTCTCATTTGGTAAGTTTCTGTTGCGACGAATATCTGTGTTTTGCGGTTTAGTTAAAGATTAATGGAAAAATAAAAGGGTGAAGAAAAACGAGATGTTTTCGTTTCCGCGGCGAATCTTTTGATTTGTTTTTTCGTTTTCATGGGGCCGAACCTTAAGTTGGGTGTAGAATGAGACGGTCGCGATTCGTCCTTTGGGAGATCGCGACGGGGTAAAGGAGATTTGACGACGCTTGACGTCGCGCGTTTATAATCATTTATTGATTGAGAAGACGGAACTTGAACATCATCGCTTATCTAAATTGTCGGTCTTGTTTTGTTAGCCGCCTCTTTGAGGCGCGTATTGGAGCGCGCGCGCGTCGCGTTGGGACGGTTGCGGCTCTGTGTTGCGCGTTCCTTTTGACCCGAGTCGGCGCGATTGTCGCGCAGACGCAGTCTTACGTTCCCGTAACCTCGGAGGAATTGCGACAGGCTCCTTCCGACGACAAACAGCGCGAGTTCATGCGCAAGCAGCTCAAGGTCGACGCGGACGGCGTCCAGACCCGTTATCCCGCCGTCGCCAAAATCGTAGGTCGCGCCGAATCTCAGATGGTCGACGATTCCTACGCGACGATTCCTCTTTATTACGGCACCGGCGAATACGTTGCGCAGTACGGACCTTGGGGAATCGTCCTGACGAACTGGCACGTCGTGAGCGAATCGGACAAATCGATCGAGGTTTGTTTTCCGAGTAAAAAATACCCAGGTCGCGTTATTTTACGCGACGAGACGTGGGACCTCGCCGCGCTTATCGTCCCGAAGCCGGAGAAGATTCGCCCCATTCCCATTTCTCTGACCGTTCCTTACTTTCATGATCGACTCTGGGCGGGCGGCTACGGTCCGACGGAAGGTCTCGACGACTTTGAACTTCACGAGGGACGCCTTCGCACTTACGTGTCTCTCGACGTGCCTGATCTCGCCGTGAAGGGAAGTTGCGCGATTCTTGAAGACGACGGAACGCTTTATGAGACGGAAATGATCGACGTCGGCGTGCGTTCAGGCGATTCCGGCGGCCCCATCTTCAACGAATACGGCGAACTTGCCGGATGCCTCTGGGGGTCCGACAAGAAGAATTCGATGGGAACGAACGGCGCTCGAATGTTGCTCTTTGTGATGGAGGCGATTCAAGAGGCGGCGAAATTGCACGCGCAAAAATGCCTTGACGCCGAAACGTCCCAAGAGAATCCTGATCTCGTTCTCACCGTCGGTCAAGCTCCAAACGTTTGCGTCAAGGCGAACGAAAAGCTCTCGAACTACGCGGAAGAAGACGCGTTTGCAATCGTTCGTCAGCTAACGGAGGACGACCTTACGGGAGAATGTCGCGACTTTTTCAAGGGCTTTGACGTCTCTGGAATCGAAGCTCGTTTCTATCCTTTGGCGTCCGAGCCGCTTTACGTCTCCGGCAACGGCGTCGACACGCCCGAATCCCTCAGAAAACTTGGGTCGTTAAAAATCCAACACGTTCGCGCCGTCGCCGAAGAATATTGGAGCCGCAATCCCGGCGGTCTTCCGCCGTCGCCGCCAATCTATTCGCCCGGTTATCTTGGGTTCCAGACGCTCCTCAATATGGATTGTCCCGAACTTATCAAGAAAGATTCTTTCGACGCGCTCAACGAGAAAGCGCGACTCTTTGCCGAGGACGCGCGACGCCCAAAATCGCCGGGCGCGGCGCCGATGGACGACGTCAACGCGTCGGAAAAGGGCGCGGAATTCCAGAAAACGACCGCCGCTCGTTCTTACGCGGCGCAATCGGTCGAAACGTCGTCCGCCGCCGACGCGATTACCGGCGCGACGGTTATTCCCGTTCGAGATCGCGACGACGTTCTTTCGATTTCCCAAGTCCAAGCGTACGCGCTTTTTAGCGTTATTCTTATATTGCTGTGCGCGTCGGCGATTTTATTGCGAACTGACGAAACGCGGCGCGAAGAAGGTGGAAAATAACGGAATCGCGCTTGCGCGACTCTTTCTTTCTTCCTATACTCACGACGGTAGGGGCTGAACTCCGCGTCTTGCGTCGAGGCGTCGAGAGTTCGGCGGCGATTTGGCGCAAGGACGTCGGGAAGAATGAACGGAAAGCGAACTTTTCAGTGGCAGGACGCGGCGCTGCCGATCTTTGCCGCCGTCAGCGTTCTCGCGCTGCTCTTTCGGCTTCCCTTCGGGCTTATGGACCTGGCGCTGTCGATCAATCTCGCGATTTCGGCGACGATTTTTCTGGCGACGTTCTTTATCAGCAAGCCTCTTGAGTTCAGCGCGTTTCCGACGATTTTGCTCACGACGACGCTCTATCGACTCGTTCTCAACGTCTCGACGACGCGCCTTATCCTGACGCAAGGAAACGCGGGGCAGGTTGTCGACGCGTTCAGCCGATTTGTCGCCGGAGACAGCGTCGTCGTCGGCGCGGTGATCTTTCTGATTTTCGTCGTTATCCAGTTTGTCGTCATTACGAAAGGCGCGACGCGAATTAGCGAGGTAACGGCGCGATTTACGCTCGACGCGCTCCCTGGACGTCAGTCCGCGATCGATTTCGATTTAAACGCGGGAAACATTACGGAAGAAGAAGCGAAGATAGCGCGCGCCGAACTTAGCGAACAGTCTGACTTTTTCGGGGCGATGGACGGAGCGAGCAAGTTTGTTCGCGGCGACGCGATCGCGGGACTGGCGATCGTGCTCGTCAATCTGATCGGCGGGCTCTGCATAGGCGTTTTTCAGCGTCATATGTCGATAGGCGACGCGGTTTCGCTCTATTCGAGATTAACGATTGGCGACGGTCTTGTTTCGCAGCTTCCCGCGTTTTTGATCTCCATCGCGACGGGATTGCTCGTTGCGAGAACGTCGCGCGCTCAGAACGTTTCGAGCGTCGCGCTGGCGCAGACGTTTGGACGTCCGATCGCGCTTGCGACGACGGGCGTTTTCCTTCTATTTTTAGCGTTTACGGGGCTTCCGTTTCTTCCGCTTTCGACGCTTGCGGCGGGATTCCTCGTTCTTGCGTGGGTTATGACGCGCCGCGCAAATGGGACGGTCGCGCTCGAAACGGTTGGAGGTTCTTCGGACGCGTCTGCGACAAACGCTAAACGCGAAGCGGAAGAGGACGAAGCGGAGCTTGGCCGCGCGCTAAAGGCGGATCCGTTCGAGATCGCGATTGGCGAGGGGCTGGCGAGCGTCGCGGTTCCGACAGACGGACCGACGCTTCTGGAACGGGTCAAGCGCGTTCGGCTGGCGCTGGCTTCAGAACTTGGCGTCGTCCTCCCGAAAACGCGGATTCGCGACGATAAATCGCTCGACGAGAATCGGTATTCTCTTCGCGTCAACGGGGTCGAGGTCGCGTCCGGCGTCGTCTATCCTCAGATGACGCTTGCGGTCGACTCCGGTTACGCGACGTCCAAACTTCAGGGACTCAGCGCGACGGGACCCGACGGAGCGAACGCTTTTTGGATCGCCGCCGACGACGAAGATTCCGCGACGGACGCGGGATACGAGCTTCTGTCGCCCGGCGAGCTGATCGAACGGCGAACGCTCGAAGTCGCGCGCCGCGAAGCGGCGGCGTTCCTTTCTCGCGACGCGACGAAACGACGTGTCGAACGGCTTCGCGAGACGGACCCCGCGCTCGTCGAAGAGGCGCTCGGCGACGGCGGAGACGGTCTTGAACCTCGAAAACTCGCGAGGATTCAGCAAGTTTTGAGACTTCTTCTCGCGGAGGGCGTTTCAATTTTTCGGCTCGACGTGATTCTCGAGGCGGTCGACGATCTCACGTTGCGCTATCCCGACGCGGACGCGTGGCGCGCTTTGGAGTTTGCTAGAAGTCGGCTTGCGAGGATTGTCGTCGACCGGTATCGCGACGAAGACGGCGTCCTCCCCGTCGCGTTCTTCGATCCGGCCGGCGAGGACGCGCTGCGCGAGACGCTTGTGAAAACGGAAGACGGCGAGCCTTCTTTTGCGCTTTCCTCCGAGCAAAGAACGTCGCTTGCCGCCGCGCTGCGTTCCGCTTGGCAATCAATGCGCGACGTCGATCTTTCGCCGACGGCGCTTGTCGACGGCGATTTGCGATACGCGACGCGTCGTTTTGCGACCTCGATCGGACTCGATTTTACAGTCCTTGCCTTTGACGAATTGGACTCCGCGACCAAGGCGCGTCAAGAAGTCGTCGTCGATTGGCAGGGCGCGTAATCGTCGCCCGTCTTGACGATTATTTTAGGAAAGACAGGAGAAAGACTCGACAGACCGCAATTTCGACAATATAATGGAGTAGGTTCGTCGGCGCGTTGCGGCGCGCCTGTTTGCGCATGGTTGAGGACGCTGTTATGAAAGAGAAACGATACGGCTACGGCCCTTGGGAATATCGCTATATCTGCAAGAGTTGCGGCCATGCTGTTCGCGAACCGAAAAACGAACTTCCTTGCAAGATTTGCGGCGGCGAATACGGTCCCAGAATTTCCGTCCGCAAGCTTTATCTCGAGCCTGAAAAGCCTGATGAGATCGTCGAGGTTGAATATCAGCTTCCGCGCAATTTCTTGGATCGAATCAAAGAGCTGCTCGGTCTGGAAGTGAAGCCTCGTTACGGCGTTCGCGAGGAACGTCGCAGGGCGCCGCGCAGGTGGCGCTGGCAGACGCACGCCGAAATCGAGGAAGAATCGGGCGTTCTCCGTCACGACGATTTCCTTTGAGACCGCGTCGCGCCTTTGACTTCTGAGAAACTGGTTGCGAAATCAAAGGTTTCGTTTTTGTTTCAATCGCGCCCCTTTCGGATTTGCGTCTTGGCGGTATAATGAGTCCCGTTCGCGGATCGGCTTCAGTCCTTCGCGGCAACGGGGCGTAGCGCAGCCTGGCTAGCGCATCTGCTTTGGGAGCAGAGGGTCGCACGTTCAAATCGTGTCGCCCCGACTTGTATCCGAGCGTTCGGTTTCCGAGCGCTCTTTTTTTATCAGGCGCGCGATTCTCTTTTTTCGGCGTCGTTTTCTTTTCGCGCCTTTTCGACGTCAAAGGCATGCGGTATAATCAGCGCTATAGGTTGCGAACGACCATAGATGGAGAAACCTTGCATGACACGAGAAACGACGGCGGCCCCCCGACCTGAGGAACAGACGATCGATCTGCGAAACCCCGCGATTGCGGCCGTTTTGGCTTGGCTTCTACCCGGCGCCGGGCATTTTTACCAGCGACGCTATTTTAAGGCGGCGGTCTTTGGACTCTCCGTCTGGACGCTTCTCGTCGTTGGGCTAGCGATGGGAAGTTATCGCGCTCCGTCTCCCGTCGGCGACGGATCAGAATCGCTTTTTTTCGCGCGGTCCGTCTACTGTTCGTGGCGTCCTGGCGATCGTCGGCTGGCGTTCATTCCTCAATCTTTTGTCGGCGTTATGGCGATTCCTTCTCTCATGCAGGCGCAAAAGCCTCGCGACGCCGACGGCTCGTTTTGGTCCGCGGCGTTCGCGCCCCCAAGAGTTCCGTCCGAGTCTTCGACGCGACCGAATCAGCCGACGAGCAACGACGTCGCCGCAAATCTTCATTCTTGGCTTGATCTGAGCGTCCTCTACACGATAACGGCCGGTCTGCTCAATCTTTTAGCGATCTTTGACGCGATTGCCGGTCCGACAATCACTCGCGAAGTTTACGAGGAAGAGGAAAAGAAACGCAAGAACGTTCAAAAGAAAGCGTCCGACTCGGCGCGCTAGGAGAATCGACCATGGAAAAACAGGACGACGCCCGCGTCAAAACCGGGAAAAGAAAACCGGCCGCGGCGATTGGCTACGAGAGCGAGATTCAGATTCGCGTCCGATATCAGGAAACGGATCAGATGGGCGTCGTCTACCACGGCAATTATTTCGCCTACTTCGAAATGGGGCGGACGGAGTTGCTCCGCGAGGCGACCGGCTGCAGCTATCGCGACGTTGAAGAGCGCGGCGTTATGATGGTCGTTTCCGAAGCGCGCGCTCAGTATCTTAAGCCCGCGCGTTACGACGACCTGCTAACCCTTCGGACGCGCGTCGCCAACGTTACCGCCGCGTCGCTCGTTCACGAGTACGAACTTTACCGCGACGGCGAACTTCTCGTCAAGGGAGGAACAACCTTGGTGTGCGTCGATAAGCGAGGGAAGATCGTTCCCGTTCCGGAATGGATTCGTAATTTTTCTCGCGGGATCGGCGAAACGACAAGCGACGCCTGAAACCTGCGATATGAGCGAGAGGATTCCGTTATGAGCGAGACCTATTTTGTAACGGGGGCGACGGGCTTCATAGGACGTTGTCTAACGAGAAAGCTTGTGGAGCAGGGCGCTCGCGTGAAGTGTCTTGTCCGTCCGACGTCGAATCGCGACGATTTGCGGCGGCTTGGAAACGTCGAGTTCGTCGAAGGCGACCTTAAAGACGGCGAAGCGCTCGCCGCCGGCGTCGCCGACGTCGCCGGAGTTTTTCATCTGGCCGGCGTGACGCGCGAGAGTCGTTCAGGCGAATTTATGGAGGTCAATTGCGGCGGGACGCTTGACCTTGCGCGTTATTGCGCGCGTTCGGGGCGTCGACCGACGCTCGTGTTTGTTTCGTCCCTTTCCGCCGCCGGAACCGCGCGGAAAGGGGACGCCGTTAGCGGCCAGTCCGGCGAGCGTCTCTATGATCTTTGTCGTCGCAAACGCGAGACGGATTATCCGAGCCCTGTTTCTCCCTACGGGCGCAGCAAGTTCGCGGCGGAGCAGAATCTTCAGGATTACGCGGGAAAATTCCCGATAACGATTATTCGCCCTCCCTACGTTTTCGGCGAGCATGACATGGCGTCGGCCCCTCTCTTTTCGATGGCGAGGCGATTCGGTAATTTTGTGAATCCCGGGTGGAAGGATCGTTATTTTTCTTTCGTGTACGTCGAGGATTTGGCGGATATTCTCATTGCGGCGATGAAGAACGGGGAACGGCTGACGGCGACGAGCCTCGCGGCGACGCAGAATCCGAGTTCTAGAGCCAAGTTTTGCTCCGGCAAGGGAATTTATTTTGCGACGGCGCCCGAGCCGATTCTTTTTTCAGAATATGGACGTATGATCGGTCGCGCGTACGGGCGCAACCGCGTTCGCGTTTTTCCTACGCCCCCGGTTGCCGTTTACGGCGTGGGAATCTACGGAGAGATTTGTAAGACGCTCAAACACGGCGGGGTCGCGATGGATATTAACAAGGCGATCGAGGCGCTGCGCGGACCGTGGATCTGTTCCGGCGATAAAGCGACGGAACAACTGGGGACGGTAATTTCGCCCGATCTTGAAAGTAAAATCGCGCGCGTCGCGCTGTGGTACGAGAATCAGAATAAACGTTGAAAGCTTGTCGGCGCTTGACTTTGATTCCGCCGACGTTTAGAATCGACGGCGCGGGTTCCTCCTTGTTCTTGCGGGTTTTGGGAACGTCGCTCAAGCGTTGTTTGGACATAGGGTGAAACAATGAGCGAAATTATTTCGGTAGGAGCGATTGAATTTGCAAGCGTCGCCGTCGGTTATCAAGCGCTAGACGCTCTCATGAAGAGCGCGACGACGAAGCCGCATGTCGCGCGACCGATTAGTCCTGGCAATTTTCTCGTCGTTTTTTCCGGTTCCGTCGGGGATATCAACATGGCGATGGAGACGGCGCGACGGATCGGCGGTTCTCAAGTCGTCGATTTTCTGACCGTCGCCAACATCCATCCGACGCTGTTCCCTGCGATGGCGGAGGAAGTCGTTCTCAATCCCGAGCGTCTCGGCGCGCTGGGAATCGTTGAGACGCGAACCGCCGTTTCCGCGATGGTCGCCGCCGACGCCGCATGCAAAGCGGCGTCCGTCGAGCTTTTTAAACTGGCGTTCAATACGGATCTCAACGGCAAAGGGCTGCTCCTGCTCAACGGCGCGCTTTCCGACGTTCAAGCGGCGGTTTCCGCTGGCGTCGACGCGATTCAGGACGGAGGTTTTATCGTCGCTTCCGCCGTGATTCCGCGCCCCGAGCGCGAACTCTTCCTCGGCGTCGGGGAAGATCGAAGGAAGAAGTCCGCGCCGGAGCCTGAAGCGTTCCAAAACGCCCCGGAAGAACCTGAGAAGCCCGAGAAGACCGCCGCCCCCGCGTCGCCGCGACGAAGAACCGCCGGGACCGGCGCCGCAAAAAACGCCGCCGCTAAGAAGAAGGTTTGAGTCGAGTCTTCACGATCGGAAAATTTCGTTAGACTCCCGTGGTCGTTTGACGTCCAAGGACTGATTTTGCGTTAAAATTGTTCGGGCGTTGGGCGCGACGTCGCATACGGGACTCGAAGGAGAACTGATTTTCAATGGCGGATAAAGACGTAGTCGCCAAGGACTTCATGCAAGACGAGGAGATCTTTGCCGACGCTTTTAACTTCAAAATCTTCGGCGGCAGACAGGTCGTAAAACCTGAAAATCTAAAACCGTTAGACGCGACCAGTCTCATTTTGCCTTTCGGGGACGACGGTAAGGTCGCCCCAAAACAGAAATATCGCGACGTCCTGAAAACAGCGACCGTCATGCAGGACGGCAAGACGACGTATCTTGCGTTGGGAATTGAGAATCAGTCGCAAGTTCATTACGCTATGCCGGTGAAGGCGTGCGTATACGACGCGGCGTATTACGATTCATTCGTGTCCGGCGCGGTAAGGAAACGTCGTCGAGAGAAGGGCGCGGGGTTCCCTTCCGGAGCGGAATACCTGTCCGGGTTTGCCCGCGAGG
>CAMZHY010000073.1 GCA_947307005.1 uncultured Planctomycetaceae bacterium | reverse complement strand
CGATGATAGTTGTGAAACCGCGAAAGTAGGTCTCGCCGGGTTATTTTTAAACCTCCCTCGGAAACGAGAGAGGTTTTTTTGTTTCTTGACGGCGCAGAACGCGCTGCTTAAGCGTCAGACGTCTATTTTTTTGCGGCGAGAAACTCTTCGACTGAGACTTTAGCGCGTTTAGCCGCTTCTTCGATTGAAATAAGTCCATCCTCGACGAGTCCGTGCAAAATTTCCAAAATTCCTTCTTCGCGTCCTTCTTCGCGTCCTTCTTCGCGTTCTTCTCTTCTCATTTCTTCAATAGCTAAACACATATCGACTTCCTCCTCGTTTTCAGGGAATTTTAAATTTGCGTTTGTTACGACGTTGATAACGTCGGCGGCGCGTCTGGAAAGACGTCCGCCGTTTGGGACGCCGCTCATAACTTCTTTAAATCTATTAAGATCGTTGGCATACTTAACGGATTGCGCGACCTGTTTGAGATCGGTGTGAAACCTTTCGATTTCATTGTCGCTGAGTTCAAAAGGCGCGATCAGGTTGATCGGATAGTCCGGGACGAATTTCTGAAGCGCTTTGTTCATGACGGGGAACATGTCGTAAAGCGATCTCGGCCCCGTCCATGGTTCGGAACCGAAATAGAAGACGACGGTAATAACGGGAGTCAGTTTATCCGTTCGATAGAAGCCGGATAGGAATTCGGCTCCCGTCTCGGGCTTGTCGGAATCCGCTCTATGTTTTGTCGCCGTTTCTTCAATTTGAGAAACGTAATACGCGGCGTCGTAGAACATGATTCTAACCGGCATGGCGTAGTGAATCTGCGACTGATTCTCAATTCCGAGCGCGACGTAGATCGCTTCGTCGTCCGCCATGATTGTCGCGAGTTTCAGCAAATCGCGCGTTTTCTGCGCTGGGAACGGCTTTCCGTCCTTTCCGTAAGGTACGACGACAACGGAACTGTCGAGTTCCCGCAGGTTATCGGGGTTGATTGTTTTCTGACCTTCGTAAATGAGGAAGTTAAAGACGTCTGCGAAGGTCTTTTTGTCCCGCATATATAATTTTGTAATCGCGTCCTTGGAAGCCATTTTTCGATTCCTAACGGGAAACTTGGACGGACTTTTGCGACGCCGAACCCGTCGATAGACATTATAGACAAATTTGAAATCGACGCCACCGTATTTAAGCGCTTTTGAAAACATAACGAAAAGAGTTGCGCGTTGGCGAGGTCTTTTATGAAAATCACTGGGAGAAAGGCTTCGTCCCTTGATTTTTCGTTTCGTTTTCGGCACAATGGAGCCGATTAAGCTTCGCGTCCCGCGTCTGCGGCGACGTCGGGGTTCTTTCCACTATTTTCAGCGAGGAAACGCATATGAGAACGAATCGACGCGATTTCATTAAAACGTCCGCCGTTGCGAGCGCGGGTTTTCTAGTTTCGACCGGTAATTTCCGTAAAAAGGCTCGCGCCTCCGCGTTGCAAGACGTCGCCGTCGCCGGCGTGGGCGTCGGCGGCAAGGGCGCCGGCGATATTACGCAGGCGGGCTATTACGGCAAGGTCGTCGCGATTTGCGACGTCGATCGCAACACGCTCGAAGGCAAGGGAAAAGAGTTTCCCGACGCGAAAAAGTACCTCGATTATCGCGATCTCTTCGCGGAAATGGGCGATAAGTTCGACGCGCTGACCGTCAGCACGCCCGACCATATGCACACGATCGTCACGGCGACCGCGATCAAGATGGGCAAGCACGTCTACACGCAGAAGCCGCTTACGCGCACGATCTACGAAGCGCGTCTCCTCGGAATGCTCGCGAAGAAATACGGCGTATGCACGCAGATGGGCAACCAGGGAAGCGTCGACGACGGGCTCCGTAAGAACGCCGCGCAGATTCGCGCCGGCGTTATTGGCGACGTCTCCGAAGTTCACGTCTGGACGAACCGTCCTATTTGGGCGCAGGGACCCGATCGCGCCATGACGATGGAGAAGTTCATCGCGAAGACGAAGGCGGACGAGGACGACGAAGAAGTCGTCAACGAACTCATTGAAGAAAAGAAGAAGCAGGTCGCCGACGCGCTCAAGACCGTCGCTTGGGATCAGTGGATCGGCGTCGCGCCGAAACGCGAGTTCTGGCCAGGCATTTACCACAGCTTCCAGTGGCGCGGTTGGTGGGATTTCGGAACCGGCGCCCTCGGCGACATGGCGTGCCATAACGTCAATATGATCTTCAAGGCGGTCGATCTCCGCAATCCGACGAGCGTCGTCGCGACGAGTTCCGGACACGATTTCGACTCCTTCCCGAAGAGCTCGACCTGCACGTTTGAAATTCCCGCCAACGATTGGCGCGGTCCGATCAAGTTCGTGTGGTACGACTCGTCTCAGACCCCGACGACGGAACTTACGAAGAAATACGGTTTCGACAAGGTCGACGGCGGCGGCGGATGCTTCGTGATCGGCTCCAAGGGCGCGGCGCTCGGCGCGAGTTATCGCGAAGAGGGCGGCAAAGCGATCCCGCAGATTCCGGAAGATCAGACGGAATTCGTCATCGCGCCGATCGACGATCAGGGACGCGGCGACGACGCTCGACATAAGTACGAATGGTTCTCCGCGATTTGGGAAGGCAAACCGGAACTCTGCTGGTCCAACTTCCCGAACCACGCCGGTCCGCTCACCGAAACGATTCTTCTCGGCAACCTCGCCGTTTGGGCGGCGCCGAAAGAAGGGCAGGGCGAGAAGATCGAATGGGACGCTAAGAATCTCAAGGTCACGAATCTTGCCGACCTCAAGACGCCCGGCGTCGCCGACCTCGTCAAACCGGTCTACCAGAACGGCTACGACCCGATCGACGAAATCAGCGAACTCTGATGTTGAGATAATCAGCCGACGGCGTCCGCTCGCGCGTTCGCTTACGGCTTATTGTTAAGAGGCTCCCGCCCGTCAAGTCGTCCTCAATCGCGATAGGCGGACGGGAGCGTTTGTCGCTTTTCCGGGGTGATTCATAGGATGAAGAAGTTTATCGTTCGTTTTGGCGCGATGCGCGCTCTTGGCGTGATGGAGTGCGCCGATACAAGCGCCGTCGGGTTTGGTCATGGCGTCAAAGTCGTCGCGCGCACTTCGCGCGGTCAGGAGATTGCGACGATTCTTTGCGAAGCGACCAAAGAACGAATCTCGCGACTCAATCGCGATCATGAAACCCCCATCTTTATCCGTCGCCCGACCGAAGAGGACGAAGAGAAGATTGCGAATATCAAAGAGCGCGAGGTCTCTGACTTTGAACGTTGCCTGCGAACTGTTCGCCGGATGAACGTCGATCTTTCTCTTGTGCGCGTCGAACGAATTTTAGGTTCCGAACGAATCGTCGTCTATTACGTCGCCGACGGGCGCGTTGATTTTCGAGAGCTTGTAAGGGCGCTTGCCGCTGAATTTCAAACGCGAATCGAGATGAGACAGATCGGCGCTCGCGACGAAATGAAATTGCGCGATTGCGTCGGCGACTGCGGTCGCGAACCTTGTTGCAGTTCTTTTCTTACGACAATGCCGCCCGTTACGATGCGGATGGCGAAACTTCAAAAAGCGACGCTCGATCCGGCGAAAGTCTCCGGTCGTTGCGGTCGTCTCAAATGCTGTCTGCGTTTTGAATTTGAGACGTACGACGAACTTTTAGACAAGTCGCCTCCGCTCGAGGCGCTTGTCGTAACGCCCGACGGATGCGGGAAAGTCGTCGCGCAAGAATTATTGGCGCGAAGAGTCGTCGTGTGTCTCGACAGCGGCGCGAACACCAGTTTTGCGAATGAGGACGTTAAAATCGTGACGCGTTGTCGCGAACGGTGCGAACGTCCAGAGCAAGACGATTTATCGAAAAACAAAGGCGCCAAGAAACATGGCGCTCACCGTCGAAAACGAGAAGCGCCCAACGACGAAGGAAACGCGTAAATTCGCGTGAACGCGGTTTAACGACGTTGAGAACGCGCCGTTAAATATTCAAGAAGCGCCTTGTCAAAGGGGATCGTAACGTCGAGTTCGACGAAATCGAATTTCGCGTTTGACGCTTCGCGACGGAACCGCGCCCGAAATTCTTCTAACGCTTGAAGATAGTCCTCGCGAGCGGAATCCGCGTCGACGACGAGCGTTTCGCCCGTTTCCGGATCCTCGAACTCGACCGTCCCGCGAAAAGGAAAGCGCGCCTCCGCGTCGTCGAGAATATGAAAGAGAATGACGTCGTGACCCGCGTGACGTAGTCGGTAGACGGAACGCAGCGTTTCTTCCGGGTCGCCGAGCAGGTCGGAAAACACCATGACGAGCGACGCGCGCTTGATCATGCCCGCAAGCTGCGCGAGCGACGCCGCGACGTTCGTTTCGCCGGTCGGTCGGAGCTGCGAGAGCGTCGAAAGGATCGAGCCGAACTGAGAGCGTTTCGAGCGCGGCGGCAACGATCGACCAAGTTTTTCTCCAAACGTCGCAAGCCCGACCGGATCTTGTCGGTGAATCATGAGATAGCTTAGCGCGGCGGCGAGTGAAATCGCGTAGTCGAATTTCGTAACTCCCGCGCCGTTCGAATAGCCCATCGACGCGCTGGAGTCGACGACAAGCCAGCCCGTCATGTTCGTTTCCGCTTCGTACTTGCGGACGTAATACTTGTCTGTTCGCGCGTAGAGACGCCAGTCGATATCTTTCGGGTCGTCTCCATGCTCGTACTTTCGATGCTCGCTGAACTCGACGGAAAAACCCTGCAAAGGGCTGGAATGGAGCCCGTGCATAAAGCCCTTGACGATGAACTGCGCCTTGAGATCCAATCTCTTAATCGATTGAACGACGCTCGGATTCAGGTATTCTTCGCTGTTGCGCATGGTCGTTAGCCCGTTGGAAAAGAGCGCGCCGTCGACGATTGCGTCAGACGGAGTCCGTCATTTGGAAGACGGGCATGAGGAGCGCGAGAATGATATAAAAGACCGCGCCCGCAAGCAGGAGCAGCATCATCGGCTCCAAGAGACGCACCATCACGTCGATTCTCTTAGAGAGTTGGCGTTCCAGCGAGTCGGCAAGGTTGAGTAGAACCTTTTCAAGCGTATTCGATTCCTCGGCGACGGAAATCATTGTCATCGCCTGCGGCGGGATGAGCTTGCTCTCTTGAAGCGGTTTTGACAGCGGCTCGCCCGAAGAAACAGCGTCTACCGCCTTTTCGACCGCGTCTTGGAGAAGCGCGTTGCCCGTCGAACGCGAGCTGATTTCAAGCGCGTGAAGAATCGGAACACCGTTCTGCAAAAGCGTTCCTAGAACGCGGCATAGCTTAGAGACAGCCGACGCTTGAACAACCGGCCCGAAGATTGGCAGTTTGAGCTTCCACTTGTCGAGAAACCGCCGCCCGACCTTTGTTCGCGCTTGAATTTTCGCCCAAACGAAGAGCGAGAAGAGCGCCCCGACGACGTAAAGTCCATACTTGCCGCAGAAATCTCGAAACGCGAGAAGCCACACCGTCGCGAGCGGAAGACTCTTGCCGCTTTCGACGACCGATTCGAACATCGGTTCGAATTTCGGAACAAAGGCGACGAGAAGCACCGTGACGACGATAACTCCAACGGTCGCGAGGACGGTCGGGTAGATCATCGCGCTCTTAACGCGCGATTTGATTTCCGCTTGATCCTCGAGAAACTTCGACGTTCTTTTGAGCGCCGCCTCAAGAAACGCGCCTTCGCTTCCCGCGCGAATCACGCTCAGCGTGAGATCGTCGAAAACGCGACCGTGCGCCGCAAACGCCGCGTCGACGCTCTGCCCGTCCGCGACCTGATCGCCAATATCGGCGACGACTTCGCGAAGCGCGGGGTTAGGCGTCTGTTTGCCGAGCGCTTGAAACGCGGTGAGAACCGGCACGCCGTTTTCCAGAAGTTCTCCGAGCTGCGTCAGGAAGTCGGCGACCGCCGTCACGGGGGGGCGTTTCTTAAACCACTTGCCGACGTTGACGTCGTTCTTGTGCGCGTCCTCGACGGAGATGGGAAAAAGACGCTGCGCGGAAAGACGTTCAAGAACTTCTTTCCGCGTGTTTGCCGTCATCGTTCCCACGACGTCTTTGCCCGCGCGATTCTTCGCTTTATATTTAAAATCTGGCATGGAACAGTCCGCGCCTTATTGAGGTCGTCCCGTAAGTTTTTGATACAGGGCGACGTATTCCCTGGCGCTCGCGTCCCACGAGTGGTCGCGCCGCATCGCGTTGCGAACGATCTTATTCCAGTCGTCTTTTCGGTTGTAGAAGCAGTCCGTCGCCCAGTCGAGCGCTTTGCGCATGTCTTCCGCGTTTGGCCAGTAGAAGACGAAGCCGTTCGCCGTCCCGTTGGCGATGTTCTCGTTCGACGCGTTGACGACCGTGTCGTGCAGACCGCCGACGTCGTGCACCAGGGGCGGGGTTCCGTAAAGCAGACTGTACATCTGATTGAGTCCGCACGGTTCGTAACGGCTCGGCATCAGGAAAACGTCGGAGCCCGCTTCGATTCGGTGCGAAAGCTCGACTGAAAACGCGTTGCGAACCGCGACGTTCTGAGGATAACTCCATGCGAGACGTTGGAATCGGTCGGCGAGCGACTGATCGCCCGAGCCGAGCAAAACAAGCTGCGCGCCGTAACGTCCAACAATATAAGGAACGTTGTCCGCGATAAAATCCAAACCTTTCTGCGAATCGAGACGACTGACGACTCCAAAGAGCGGAACGTCGGGATTTTGAGGAAGCCCGACTTCCTGCTGCAGCGCCGCTTTGCAAACGCGTTTTCCTTCTTGGAACGTGTCTTGATCATACGTCTGCGGAAGAAATCGGTCCGTTTTCGGATTCCATTCTTCCTGATCGATCCCGTTGAGGACGCCGTAAAGGTCGTCGGCGCGTCCGGCGATGACGCCCTGGAGCTTCTCGCCGAATTGCTCGGTTCGAATCTCTTCCGCGTAACGGGGGCTGACCGTCGTGATGAGGTCGGAGAAGACGATCCCCGACTTGAGAAGGTTCAGCTGCCCGTAAAACTCCATCTTGTCGAACGTAAAGAGACTCCAGTCGAGTCCGATGCGATCCATGGCGCCGCGGAAGAATCGCCCTTGGTGCCGCAGATTGTGAATCGTAAGCGTCGTCTTGACTTTGGCGAAGACGTCGTCGGAACCTTGCGATTCGGGCGACGTCAGCCGAGGTCGCGCCGTCGCGAAAACTGAATCGCCGTCGAGGCGCGAGGAACCGCGGTATATGGCGTCAAGATATACGGGAACGAGCGCCGTCTGCCAGTCGTTGACGTGAATAACGTCGACGTCGAGGAACGGACGACCGTTGAAGTCGCGATAGTTTTTGACAAGTTCTAAAACGCAGCGGCAGAAGAACGCGTAACGATCGCAGTTGTCCTGATAATCAACCCCTTGGCTGTTGTAAATTCCGTCGCGGTCGTAATAATCGTTGTGCTCAATGAAATAAACGACGACGTTTGTTCCGGGAATCGTCGTCCTGCGAACTCCCGCGACGCGGCGTTCGTGCGCGATTGGCGCGTGAAGCGTTAGTCCGTAAATCGCAGGCGGCTCCTTGCCTTCATGATTGACGAACCACTGACGAACGCAGCGGTAATACGGAGTGACAATAGAGACGCGCAGCCCTTGTCTGTCAAGAGCTTTAGGAAGGGCGGCGCACACGTCGGCTAGACCGCCCGTCTTTGACCAAGGCGCGACTTCGCTTGACGCGAAGAGGACGCTCATGGCGTTATTGCGATCGCTCATGGATTCCTCCCTTTATCGTCCGTCCTTAAACCTCGTACGGCGACGCGCGGTTACGCTTTTCAAGAGCCGAGAGACTCGTTAAGGCGTCGCGCCGCGCGGATAAACAAGAACGCTCCTTTAAGCATACTCAAAAAAAATATTTTGAAAAGAGAAAAGCGAGCCTTGACGGAGGCTTTGACGGTGTTTTCTCCCAAAAAATACGCGGCGTTTGCCGTTGTTCGCCTCCCTTTTTACGCTGCGGCGCGAATCGTATAATATTATTGTTAAAACGTCGGGGGTCCTATTGACGAACCTCGCTCCTGACAGTTAGAATGCCAGAGTTGAGCCGACTTAAAAGATCAATGGGAAGACTCGAAGATAAAACGCGAATAATATGGATCAGGATAAAAAATCAAAGGTTTGGGTTGCAAGACCGCAGGATCCGGTCTTTGTCGAACGACTGTCTCGGCAGACGAAAGTTCCGCTGATTCTCGCGCAGATTCTCTCCGGGCGCGGCGTGAACGAACCCGATAAACTTGTTTCTTTTCTCGCGCCGCCGAGCCTTGCGCGAGGTTTGCATAATCCCGCGAAACTCCCCGGATGCCGCGAAGCCGCGTCGTTTCTTGCGGACGCGATCCGCGCTAAAAAGAAGATCGTCGTCTATGGCGATTACGACGTCGACGGAATGACGGCGACGGCGACTCTGTTGCAGGGAATTCGCGTTTGCGGCGGCGACTGTATCTTCTACGTGCCGAATCGGCTCGAGGAGGGGTACGGACTGAATTGCGACGCGCTGCGCCTCTTCAAGGAAGACGAGAACGCCGACGTCGTCGTGACCGTCGATTGCGGCATAACGAGCGTTAAAGAGGCGGAATACGCCAAATCGCTCGGATTGCAGATGGTCATCACGGATCACCATACGCCGATTGTCGACGAAAAAACAAATCGTCAGATTCTCCCCGAAGCCGCGGCTATTGTTCATCCGAAGCTTGAAATCGAAGGGGTTCCGCCGTATCCTTTCCCGGAGATATGCGGCGCTTTCGTCGCGTTTAAGCTCGCTTGGCAGATCGGCGTCGAACTCGGACCCGACGGCGTTAAGACGTCGCCCGAAATGCGCGAGTTTCTTCTCAAAGCGCTGGGATTTGCGGCGCTCGGCACGATCGCCGACGTGATGCCGCTGCAAGACGAGAATCGAACGCTCACGCGGTACGCGCTGGATAATTCGCTCGTTCAGCATATGCCTCTCGGCGTGAAATTCCTCATGGAAGCCGCCGCCGTTAAGTCGCGAAAACTTACAAGCGACGACGTTAGTTTCACAATCGCGCCGCGACTCAACGCCGCCGGTCGCGAAGTTCTCAATGAAAAATCGCCGAAAGACGCCGAGGACGAAGCGAATTGGCTCCGCGGAAAGGCGCTCCTCGAACATCCGCATCCTCTTGCCGCGGCGGGGCAGATGGGATTGGCGCGGCTCGGCGTCGAACTCCTCATTACCGACCAGCCCGATCGCGCGAGAGAGCTCGCCCCCTACGTCAACGAACTCAATCAGACGCGCCAGAAATTGGAACGCCGCATTATGGCGGACGCGCTTAAAATGATCGACGAGAAATACGCCGACGCGCCCGCGTTTGTCCTCGCAAGTCCCGACTGGCACCCCGGCGTTATCGGAATCGTCGCGGGAAGACTTTCGGAACGTTTCTCGCGTCCGACCGTTATGATCGCGCTGCGCGACCCCGACTCGAACTCCGGATCCGCGCGCGGCGTTCCAGACAGCTCGTTTAACATGTACGACGCGCTCGACTCGTGCTCGCAGTATCTGACGCGCTTTGGCGGTCACGCCGGGGCGGCGGGACTTGGCGTGAAATCGTCGAACGTCGACGCGTTTCGCGAGGCGTTCTGCGACTACGTCGCGAATCATTTCGCGGAGTCCGACTACGTTCCGCGACTCTATATCGACTGCGAACTGCCCCTGTCCGCGCTCACGTTTCAAGTCTGCCAAGATATCGAGAAACTCGCGCCCTTTGGCGCGGACAATCCGCATCCTGTCTTTGCCTCCTACGGGCTGACGCTCGATTCCATTCGCGCCGCCGGGGTCAACGGCAACGTGTTGCAGGCGAAATTTCGACAGCGTCAGACGAGCCGTCGCGCCGTTTGCTTTAATCGCGTCGATTGGATTCAAGAAATGGAACGACTTCATGCCGAGAACGCGCTCGCAAAATTCGACGTCGCCTTTTCGCTCGCGTACAACACCTTTATTCAGCAGGTTGAAATGAGAATTTTGGATTGGCGCCCGTCGCCGTAGTTCGCGCGCGTGGTTCGCGAACTCAGAGGGCGGGACGACTTGTTTTTAAGGAGCGTTTTCATGCGAAGTTTGGGAATTGTCGCGTTTGTCGTCGCGGCGACGCTGTGCGTTCGTCTTGGCGTTTGTTACTGTCAAGACGCTAGTCTAACGGATCCGCAGGGGAACGCTCAGGCGTTTGCCGACTACGCGCCGAAGATTGATCCGGCCCTCGATCTTCGCGATTATCATATTCACCTTCGCGGCGGTATGACCGCCCAAATGGCTCGTGAAAGAGCGAAAATTACCGGCGTGAAGTCGGGCGTTCTTGAGAATAACGGTCGCGAATGGCCGATCCATACGAACGAACAGCTCGACCGCTTCATTGCCGGCGTCGAGGAGTATAACGCGACGCTTCCTGAAGACGAACGGTTAAAAATCGGCGTGCAGGTCAACGATCGAGATTGGTATAAGGTCATTGACCCCGCCGTTTACGCGCGGCTCGACTACGTGCTCGGCGATACGATGATTATGGGAAAACGCGAAGACGGCTCCGATCAACGTCTTTGGCTGCTCCCGAAAGATTACGACGTCGATCAGGACGCTTGGTTTGAACGCTACTACCGGCATTGTCTGACCGTCGTCTCGGAACCGATCGATATTCTCGCGAACATCACCTGGCTGCCCGACTTCATCGCCGATCGTTACGACGAACTCTGGACCCGCGAACGAATGGCGGTTCTGATCCAAGCGGCGATTGACGGCGGCGTCGCGCTCGAAATTCAAGCGGAATCGAACTTCCCTAAGCCGCAATTCGTCGAACTTGCGCTCGAAATGGGCGCGAAGTTCTCCTTCGGCTCCAATAATTTCGATCCGAAACTCAAGAATACCGATTCGTGGAAACGCAACTTCGAACGGTTCCACTTCACAAAAGACCAACTCTGGCGCGATTATCAGTATGACGGAACCGCGCCGAAACGCGTTAAGCCCGCCGAAAAACGCGAAATCGATTACGCCGCAACCGTCAAAAAATTGCGCGAAAAAGGAATCCTCTAGCGGCGACCTCGCCGCCGAGGGTACGCGCCTTCATCTCGTTTTCTTAAGCATGGCGAACACGGCGCGAAACTCTAGGTCGCCGCTCGTTGGCGGCGACGTCTGGGGCGATTTACTCAAGCAACAAAAAAAGCCGCAAACTTTCGTCTGCGGCTTCATATATCAAAGTAAAGTCAAATC
>CAMZHY010000072.1 GCA_947307005.1 uncultured Planctomycetaceae bacterium | reverse complement strand
TCTTTTGAAACCTTAGAATACCATGAAACGTAAGGGTTAATCCCGACGCCGGATCCAAAGAATTCGCCTATTGGCGCCCAAACCGTTTCTTCTCCATCGAAGGAAATGGATAAGACGACGCTTCGAGAAGCTTGGACAACGTCTGCGGCAATAAGCGTTACGTCAATTTCCGTAATCTCGCCCGGACCATAAACGCTGTGCGCCTCATAAAGTCCTTCCAACTGTTCCGCGTCGATATGTCGAGCAAAACCTTGAATCTCACGATTCTCCGACGTCCCTGCGATTGTCTTCTCAGGATCGCGAAGAATTGAGTTCACGAAAGTTATTTTATCCTTTTGATTGTCGAGAATTTCGGAAGTAAGCGATTCAACGACAACGTCGTCGCAATACGTTCGATAGTTGATTTGATAATAAAGATTCTGTTGCTCTTCCATCCGATCACAGGTCACTTTAACGCTCTTCGCATAGGGAATTGGCAGATAGAGATTGCGTCCTCGCGAGTTCTCTTCGGATAGGGGCGCCCCCGCTAAAAAAGTTCCTCCGACAATCTCGTCTATTCTCCCCTTAAACGTCGGTTTCGACGCGCCGTCGATATAGATGTAGAAATTGTTTTTATAGTGGGGAGCCGTTATCCACCAACGCGTGATCGCGCCTGGTCCCTCCTCTTCCATTAAAACCCATTCTTTACGATCGCCGTTCGTCTCTTCACGGATAAACTGGGACGTGTCGTTATTCGCGAACCAATTATCTTCCGGACTTTTAGCAGCGCGATCGTAACTGCTCGCCTGACGACAAACGTAGTTCGGAGTAGTAACAATCGAAGTTCGATCTATCATTTCGTCGAGAAGGGACGAGAGAGAGACCGACTGACACCATGCGGGTTCTGATATAGCAAAGAAGACCAAGAGGGAGAGTGACGCTGTTAAGCGACGCGCGATCAAAAGTAATCCGGACATAAGAAATCCTAGCGATTATCCTAAAGCAACTATCTATACGCGCAAAAAAAGCGCGTCAACGCGGGATTGTACATCGTTCAACGCGCATAAACAAGAGTTTGTCAAAGATAAAAGCGTCAATCTGTATCGCGCCAGACGAACGGAAGAATCGCTCGAACGCGTTCGGCCGTCTTGGCAAAGACCTCGGGCGTCAGCGATTGCGCGCCGTCGCAAAGCGCGCGTGACGGATCGTTGTGAACCTCAATAATAAGACCGTCGGCGCCTCCGGCGGTCGCTGCAAGCGACATAGAAGGAACAAGACGCGCATCTCCTGTGGCGTGACTCGGATCGACTATGACGGGAAGGTGAGATAAACGATGAATAACCGGAATTGCTGAAAGATCGAGCGTGTTTCGAGTGCGCGTTTCAAACGTTCGGATACCGCGTTCGCAGAGCATAACCTTCTCGTTGCCGCCCGCCATAATATACTCGGCGCTCGTCAACAACTCTTGGATAGTGTTCGCTAGCCCTCGTTTGAGAAGGATTGGACGATTAGTCTTGCCGACTTTCTTCAGCAGTTCGAAATTCTGCATATTGCGAGCGCCAATCTGGATGACGTCAACGTCTGCGTCTTCAAAAAGTTTAAGATGCGACGCGTCCATAAGTTCCGTAATAATCGGCATACCTGTTTCTTTTTTGGCAAGCTGAAGAAGTCGCAATCCTTCGGCGCCGAGTCCTTGAAACGCGTAGGGCGAGGTGCGAGGTTTGAACGCGCCGCCGCGGAGAATTGTCGCGCCCGCTTCTTTAACTGCAAGAGCTATTTCGACAATTTGTTTCTCCGATTCGACAGAACACGGTCCAGCGATCATTTGGAACGAACCGCCGCCAATCTTAATCCCGTCGCCGATTTCGATTACGGTATCCTGCTCGTGAAAACGTCGATTCGCCTTCTTAAACGGTTCTTGAACGCGTTGAACAGACTCCACAATATCGAGAGCGCTAAGCATGTCGACGTCGACGGACGACGTGTCTCCAACAAGTCCGATGATCGTATGCGTAGAACCGACTGAAAGATTTGTATCAACGCCAAACTCCTTGAGACGTTCAGTCAGGTTGGAAATCTGAGCTTGGCTTGCGTTCTTCTTTAACAAGATAATCATTTGACATACCCTATTTCAAGTTTAGCTTGATTGCGGCGCAAGTAATCAAAACGACAAATATAGCGTAGCGACGAACCCTAAGAAAAAAGCCCTGCGAATGTCGCAGGGCTTTTCTTAGTCTTGGAAGGTTCGCCTTCTTTTTCAGTCGGCGTCACGCCATTCCTATGCGACAATACGCGCCCTGCCGACGTCGCTCACAAAGAGACGCCAGCAATAATAGTAATAGCGCGTAAAGAGGAAAGCGGTTTTCATCTGAATTCTTTGTTTTGACTAACCGGTCGCGACTTCTTTCCCGAAAAGAACGACTCCGAGAATAAACGCCCCACGGGAAAAGCGAACGCCTCGGATTATCCTCATGAAAAAGAAATCTGTCAAGCGAGGTTTTCATTTTTTTTCAAAAAACAAAATAAAAAAATATAAGCCTCTATATTACTGCAAGTTGCATCATTATTGAGGTGTCGCGTAGATTTGATGATCAAAGTTAGTCGTCGTATAATTCTAAGCGTTAGGTCGAAGCAAAACGCTTCGATCGTGGACGACGTTTGTAATTCCCGTTATGTCACAGGATTGAATTCATGAACATCAAACTTCGACAACTTCTTTTAAGCGTCTCTGTCATACTTTTTACCACGATAATTGCCAACGCTCAAAATCCTGAAAAGATCGAGATTTGGCCGAATCTCGCTCCTGGCGAAACGGTTCGCGAGCCAGAATTTGTGGATCCGAACGTTCCCAATCTTCCAGCGCTTAAAGTCACGACCCCATATTTGCTGATTCAACGCCCCGAAAAGCAAACTTCCGACGCTTGTGTCCTCATAATGCCCGGAGGCGGTTTTAACGTCTGCTTCTATAAAAACGAAGGATTTCCACCTGCAAAGTATTGGAATGACCGAGGATACGTAACAGCAATCTTGGTTTATCGCGTTCCGCGTCCAGAGTTAGGACCGATTTACGGACCAGCCCTTCAAGACGCGCAGCGCGCCGTTCGTTATCTTCGCGGTTCGGCGGAAAAGTACGGCATTAACCCCGAGAAAATCGGGGTCGAAGGCTATTCGGCAGGCGCATGTCTCGCGCTCCTCACCGCTGTCAACTCTGAGACGAAGACATACGATCCCATCGACGAGTTAGACAAACTTCCTTGCAACGTTGCCTTTGCAATCCCTGTCTATCCTGCTTACGTTCTCGACGATGGCGCCAAAGATCCGAATGTAAACAAGGGCGAGGGCGCGTCTATCCTCGCTGATTTCCATTTCGACGCTAAGACCCCGCCAATGTGCCTTATCCACGGCGACGCGGATATTTATTCGCCTCTTGGATCGGTCGAAGTTTATAAACGCCTTCGTAAAATGGGTATTTCTTGCGAACTTCACATTTTCGCAGGCGCCCCCCATGGATATATGTTTTGGGACGATCTCCCTAACGCCCAAAGTTGGCAAGATCGTCGCTTCGCATGGGCGCAAAAGATGGGGTTTTGACGCAACAACCAAATTAAGGGTCTTGTCAATGTTTCGATCATTTTACGTCTACCTTCTATTTTGCTTGTCGTTAACGTACGTCGGCTTCGGCGCTTCTCACTCCCTCGCTCAAAACGACAACGAGCAACCATCTGTCAACCTCCCTACAAAAGACACCTTCCGAATCGTTGTTCTAGCAGGTCAATCAAACATGGCTGGAAGAGGTTTCGTTGAAGAAGAAGATCGCGTCCCAATTCCCCGCGTTTACATGCTTGATCGGGAAGGTCGCTGGGTTCCCGCCATCGAGCCGATCCATTACGACAAACCGGTCGCCGGAGTCGGACCCGGTCGAGAGTTTGCCCGAATGCTCGTTGAATCGAATTCCGAAATAGCGGTAGGACTCGTGCCAACGGCATGCGGAGGTTCTTCCATCGACGACTGGAGTCCGGGAGCTTTTTTTCAACAGACGAATTCTCATCCCTATGACGACGCTATCGCCAGAACTAAACGTGCGCTCGAAGACGGAACCCTCGAAGCGATTCTCTGGCGACAAGGCGAATCCGACGCAACCGAGGAAAAAGCGAGCGAACACGAAGAAAAGCTTCTCCGACTCTTTAGCAATTTTCGACGGGAATTTAACGCGCCCAACGTTCCGATTCTTGTCGGCGAATTGGCGATTCCCAGTGAAAATAAGGGCGCGCAAGCGCTTAGAGAAGCTCAACTGTCAGTCGTCGAACGCGCCCAACCTGCGGAGTTTGTTTCGGCGGACGGAGTCGTTCTTAACCCTGACAACATCCATTTTGATCGCAAAAGTCAACTTGAACAAGGAAGACGCTTCTTTTACGCGCTAGAAAAAATTAAGCGAGAAAAGGCTGACAAGAACGAAAACTGAAAACAATTTGTTTCCGTCATAAATCAAGACCGCGTCTAGGCCAACGCGGTCTTGTTTTTTCGTGTTCCGACATAAACTTTGTTCTATCGATTTAAGAACCGCCACAATCTTTCTGGTTCGGAAAAATCTGGAATAACCGCGTCCGCACCGGCTTCAAGCAAAAAACGACGCTTATGCTCGTTCACTCCCTCGCGTTGGGCTTCCATCGTTGCTAATCCGACTGCGTAACCGCCGAAACGCTTAATCGCCTTAACGTCAAAACCGCCGTCTCCAAATCCTACAAGTTCTCGACCCGTCCATCCATTTTTATCAAGAACTGAGCGTATAACTTGGTCTTTTTCACAAGGAACGCCATCCTCGCGCGCTCCGTAAATCCCTTGGTCAAAAAAACCTGCAATTCCGAGTTTATCACATTCTCTTTTCAGCCGCTCCTCGTCTGTGCCGCTGGCCAAACATAGCGCGACGCCATTCTCCTTAAGAAGACTTAGAAATGCAATAACCCCAGGAATCAAAACATCGTTGACAGTCTTCGTTACTCCAAGTCCCGCCAATTTAGCTTCGACAAGTTTGTCAAGTTCCGCGTCGTACTGGAGTTTGTAGGTCTTAGGAGGATCTGGCGTTCCGCCGCGTTTCGCCACTTCGGCGGCAAGATGCTCGCCGAGCGCAATCATCGGGCGGCCCGTCTCCTTTTCGATATACGCTCGAACAATCGGTTCGACCTCGTCTGCAGAAACGCCAGGGATTGCAGAAAGCGTTTCACAGGCGCTACGCGCGACGGCGTCCTGCCACCCACAACGTAAAGCGGCGACGGTGCCGTCGAAATCGAAAAATGCAACTTTAAAACGTCTATCTTTATCAGGATAACGTAAAATTTCAATATCAAAAGCATTGGGAAGGATTCGTTGCATGAGCGACACAATCGCATGCTCGTAAAGCATATGCATGTCCTCAAGCTGTTCCATTGAATTGGTTGGCGCAATCAAAATTTCGTCGCAAAACTCCTTCATCTTTCCGCCGTCGCGACCGCCGAAACCAACCGTAGTGAGCCCCATCTCACGGGCCGTCTGAAGTCCCTTGACGATATTCGGAGAATTACCGCTTCCGCTAAAGACGATCAACAAATCGCCCGGGTCTGCATAGGTGCGAAGTTGAATCGAATAGACGTCTTCGTAGGAGAAGTCGTTTGCTAGACAGGTCACAATCGGCGAGCTGTCGTTGAGGCAAAGAGCGCGAAATCCCTCGCGACCGCAAACGCGCGCGCCCTTCATCAAATCGTTGCACATATGAGACGCTGTCGCCGCGCTTCCTCCGTTTCCCGCCGTATAAATACGTTTTCCATCTTTCTTTGTCTCAAGGATTAATCCCGCGATTTTAGCAAGCGTTTCAAAACTTGAGAGCATCAGATTACGGGCGACCTGTTCCGCATAATCATGCAGAAACGACGAAGCGTCGCAAAGGGAGTAATTCATTGTGATATTCCTATCCTTTCAATGTTGGAGAGCGGCGTTCAAACCAAAAGACAACGCGTCATAATGAGCGAAGCGGACAACGTCTGAAAACAACCGGAGTCATTGTATTCCGTCTTCTCCATTCATCAATACTTGAATAAGACGACGCTCTTCAAGAAAAATATGATGATATTTCATTCGAACGTTTGAAAAACGGCGCAAAGGGTGTATACTGAGGTAGTCTTATCCGGGTAGTCTGGGGCGGGATAGTAGTCGCTAGGCGATACTGGAATGACAAAAGCTCAGAGCCGCTCGTTAAACCTCGTTTTTCGGAATCACGCGGCGCGCGCATTCTTTTATTGTCGTCGATCAACGTCGGCGTAACTTTCAGCAACACAAGCGCAAAAGGAACTTTATTATGGAAAATATGGCTGTCGGAGTCTTTGCCAGCATCGACGCGGGTCTGGGCGTTAAACTAGAAGTCGTTCGCGATCTGGGAATTAAAACAATCCAGCTTCATACCCCTGCGAAAGCGTCTCGCACCCCTGAAAACGCAAAAGCTTTTCTAGAAAAACTCAACGATTACGGCATAACGACAACCGTCGTCTTCCTTGGCTTTGAAGGCGAATCCTACGAGACAATCGCTAAGGCCGCCGAGACGGTCGGCTTTGTGCCCGCCGCTACTCGTGAGGCTAGACTCCAAGAGGCGCGTGAAATCGCAGATTTTGCAAAACTCTTAGGCGTTGAGGCGATTGGATCGCATATTGGTTTCGTTCCCCACGACGTCGAATCGGAAGACTATAAGGGCATGGTCGCCGCCATCCAGAATTATTGCGACTACCTTAAGCAAAACGGACAACGTCTCCATCTTGAGACAGGTCAAGAACAAGCTGAAAACCTATTGGCGTTCCTTGAAACGGTTAATCGAGACAACATCTTCATCAACTTTGACCCCGCCAACCTCATTCTCTACGGAATGGGCGCGCCCATCGAATCGCTTAAAAAAGTTGCGAAGTACGTCCGTTCTTGCCACTGCAAGGACGCGGTTGCAACGGCGGGACAACCGGGCGTCGATTGGGGAACCGAGGTTCCTTTCGGTCAGGGACAGGTCGACGCTAAGTTATTCCTTCAAACGCTCAAAGACATTGGTTATACGGGACCTCTCACGATTGAACGTGAAATCCCCGAAGAACCAGAACGCCAGAAGGCGGAAATTGGTCAGGCGCTGGAACTTATTGAATCGATTAAGAAGTCCTTGATCTGAAATCACGTTTGCGGCGGTAACCAGCGCGGTAAAATCCCCGTCGTTTTCCGTCGTTTCCGTTCGGAGGGCGACGCGTTTTGTCGCTGTTGGCAAAGACGTTTCAATCATAAAAGGCGAGAATCTCTCTTATGGCGTCTATAACAAAAACCTTTAAACATTCGCTGGGTAAAGAAGAAGCGGCGCGTCGAATTCGTGAACGAGTTTCTTCGGAAAAAATTAATCGGGCAATGATTGCAACCGTTACCCGTGAGGTTTGGACCGATCCTTATAATCTCGACTTTTCGATGATTATTTTTAACTATCGGCTCGACGGCGATTTGTCTATTGCCGACGATTCGATCACGTTAAATCTGACCCTTCCTATGGGATCCGCCACCTTTAAGGGAATGATTGACGATCAGATCTCAAAGCAGATGGAACTTATGATGAAGTAAGTTTTTGATTTCTTCGCCTCTCGTCTACAGAAAACAAGACCGTGGGAAAACCTGCGGTCTTGTTTTCTTATGTACGGACTGGCGCGTTCCCGATCTTGAAGGAAAGTCCCAAAGGCTCAGTTGTCGACTGTTCCGATAGCGCTTGTAATATCACTCCGCAAGGAATCCCCTTCTGACAGGAACTTGGACGAGGGAGCGAGTCAAGAGGAACGAGACGATATAAGACGTTGAAATCCAATTGGCAACCGTAACCTTGGCGCGTAAACCTGGAAGGTAAGTGAGAAAAAATCAAGGGCTTATCGAAATTCTCACAGGCGGCGTTTAGCCGTAATAACAACGAACTGTAAGAAATCAACAGAGGTCATGGTTGACACGTCCGGTATCGAGTAGCGTCGAAGAATTGAACAACGTGACCACGTAATCAAATTTATCTTCTATGAAAAGTCTGACACCAGGAAGGACGAAGCGTTAATGAGCAAACACAGCGCCACCTATGAAGCGCCCCTAAGCACAGGAAAACTCATGAGGCGTCAGCGATCTGTTATGAACGCTTAGTCTTGACGTCGTGTAGCGTCGCCGCATGTCGAAGGGTACGCGTAGCGACGCGAGACGGGGGAGAATCCTCCCGTCTCGATTCCTAGTTCAGACGCCTGATAACAAAGAACTCCTGCGCTTTGGAGTTCTCCGTCTCTCGTCCACCCTAGATTAGCTTCACTGTTTGAACAACCCGTTAGGATTAGAGTATCTCGAAGATTCCGACGGACGGTAGTATGTTGGCGACGTCGGCTGCGGTTTGACAACGCTCCCTGCTCCGTTAGAAAGAGCGCTTTCCGCCGCTCGCCAAACAACGCCGCCAGTCGTTGTTTGCGTCGCTGGTTGCGGAGCGGAAACAGACTTTACAGATCCAACGTAATCCGTTGAATTGCTAGAAGAGGAATCGACAGCGTTATTCTTCGATGAAAACGATTGCGTCAGGTTACGAAAGAAACTCCCTTGTTTTACTGTTTTGCTCTGACCGCGAGCTATAATCGTCGAATCGGAGTCGACGTTTTCTGGATGTTTCCACGCCGTCGAAGCGGTGGCGCTCCGATTTAGGTTGGCGTTTGTATTCTGCGCTAACATCGCTTCCTTCTGTAGGTTAACTTCAAAAGCGGGCAGGCGACGAGTCGCAGGTAGTAATTCAGGCTGATTGGCGAGATCCCATTCTCGTATCCAACCGTTCCATTCATGTTGAAGAGCCCCAAGAGAGTTAAAACCATAATATATTTTTAACTCTCTGTCCCAATCTTTTGATTTAACGCCAGCCTTTGCAAACTCAGCAAGACGACGATGACCGCCAATCAGAATTAAATATTCGCAAACTGAAAACGATTGTGAATAGAATGGCGTAAGATCCGACGGATACTCCTTCATTGAAACCATGTCGTCAAACGCAATTCCACGTTTGTTATGCAAAAACATCGCCAGCATCTTACGGTAATGGGTTCGTTCTGAGTTCGCTTCGACCGCCGTCGCCATCCCTTCGTCAAGCCATCGTGGAGCTGGCGCGCGCAAATAGGAGGCAATTATAGTGTGAGTTACCTCATGCGGCAACACTGAATCAAGAATTCGTTCAGCATTTCCTTGAACAGTCATTTTCCAATCGTAAACTTCGCCATTTGAAAAAGAAAAAACAGTTTCTCCAGCAGAAGCGAGTTCACTCCCCTGTTTCACGGTGACGTCGCATGGACGCGACCAAGGAGGTAATTCATATCCGAGCCACAATTCCGAAAGTTCAACTCGAAAGTTTTCCGCCGCGTCGCCAACCTGTCTGGCAAAATTGGCGTCGTTAGCATGAATGATAAAATTGTCTGTTTGGTAGATAGCGGCGTACAGATTGGAATGAATCGTAACAAACGCAATTAAAAAAACGACGACTGCAAGTCGAGTAAGGCGGAATACGCGCGCGCGATCCCCAAAGTCAACCGTCGCCGAAGTTCGTTTTCCGAGAAGAATATCATTCCAAGATGAAAAAACGCCCGTCTTTTCCCCAGTCAAGAAAAGAAAATGAGCCTCCATGCCCACAACAACCTCCCTGCGTTCTTTTCTTACGTTTCGACAATCCTCGTCGAAAACAAATACTCTTAAATCAACGCGTCTGTTCCCCGTTTAGGAGCTCAGCACGCCAATTCCTTAAGAACGAAAAGAGCTTAAACAATTCTTCCCCTCGACAAAAGAGCGTTTTCAAATGTATCTGTCAAAAAGGGCAACCCCACATCCCAGACGCTAGAGTAATCTTAAAAAATACAAAAGTTATTTGGCGACAACCTGAGGGATAACGTCGAAGTAAGCGCGTGGTTCCACCTTATCTTTCTTCCATAGAAACAGTATCAAGACAAACTGTTCACACAACGTAACGGCTCGACGTCTCCCCGCTACTAATCCGGAAATTATACCGTAATCGTCCCTATGACGCGTTCCTAGTTCAAATTATAACGACAACAGCTTCAATGCGTTCGAAAGCTTGTAATCATGTTTAGAGTTTCTGCTAAACTTTCCTCCCCCATTGACTTATAAATCTCTTAAAACAACAGCTTTGGGGAAAGATGTTTAAACCGTAATTATTTCAATATCATTCAGGAAATGCGGAAAAATCGCAGAATCTTGGAACAAGAGGAATGAGCTAATCCTCTGTGGAAACCTTCAACAAGACTTTTCCCCGCGCCGTAACAAAAGGCTTCTCCACGATACGAAATTCACAATCGAGATTGAGCCTATCAAAAGCGAAGGCCGTTTTCAATTCCTCGACGGTAACGGCTCGACGAGGGGTTACCCAGACAATCGCCGCGCCAGGTTGTTTTTGTTCAACTTGAACGCAACGCGCTAACGCCCATGTTGATTCGTGACATGAAAGATTCAAGTGCGTTATAGAAAATCGCTCGCCATTTTTGTCGACAATAAAATCGCCGCGTCGACCGTCTTGTATCTCAAACGACCTCAGTATTCCGCCTGTAGAATCGAGAGGAAGAACGCCGTCGTCAAGCTGATACCGAATGAAAGGCGAGGCAAAATTCCAGTATGAAGTGCCGACAAGCGTGATAAAACCATTAGAAAGAGGAACCGCCTCGCAATATCCGTAAGAATGCATCGGTTCATATATCCACGGTCGTGTTTTTTCCCAAGCCAAAACGGCGCGTTCGCTATGTCCGTACCATGAAACAGTCGGGCGTTTCGTCGCGCGCTCAATAGTCTGTCGGAAGGCTGGAGTTGGGAACTCAGAAGCTAAAAAACTTCCCTCGAGAGTATCAAGAAGCTCAGAGAGAACATTCGGAGCTTTTGCCTCGCAAGATGAAAGAAACTCTGCGAAAGAACTGGGATAACCTCTATAAAATCGAGGCCGACGGGCTCGTCGAGGCGTTTTCATAAACGCCTGAACAATCGTGTCAAAAGGATGGTGGATGTTTAAAATTAATGAATGCCTCAGGGCGTCATAGTAAATCGGAGGACGATCTCCGTCTAGAGCAACGCTTAGGAGTAGATCGCTTTGACGGTACCCCAAACTCCCCCAAATACGATGCATATGCGCCCACTCAACCCCAATCTGGCGAGAATCGGAATAAAATTTCAACGGTTCGCCCGTTGAACCGCCGGTATAAGTCGGAATCATTCC
>CAMZHY010000071.1 GCA_947307005.1 uncultured Planctomycetaceae bacterium | reverse complement strand
CGGCTTCCTGACCGCCGACGATCTGGCGACGAGCCTCGTCGGCGCGATCGTCAAAGACCCCGGCGTCGACGCGGTCGCGTGGCGAGAATATCGGCAGACGGTCATGAAGAACCGCTCCGATTGGGCGGATCTCTATCGAGCCTGTAAGGATATTGACGAATGACATTGTCGATTTTCGGCGTGCGCCATCATGGAACGGGCTGCTCCCGCGCGCTCGTATCCGCGCTTGAGACGTTTCAGCCCGATATGCTGCTGATCGAAGGACCTCCCGAGGGAACCTCCGCGCTTAAAGTCGCCGGTTTGAACGAGGCGAAGGCGCCCGTCGCGCTCATCGTCTATCCCGAGTCCGACCCGAAGCGCGCGGGAATCTATCCCTTTGCGGAGTTTTCGCCGGAATGGGTCGCGATCCGTTACGCGCTGGGGACGGGGATCCCCGCTGAGTTTATCGATCTTCCCGTAGCGAACCGCATCGGACTGGAAGACGCCGCCGCGGCGACTTCCGCGGACGGAGACGCGGAGACGGACGAATCGAACGCGACCGTTTCGGTCGAGATTGCGATCGGCGAAGGAGATTCCGTCGAGAATGCGGACGACGGCGAATTGCGCGCGCTTGCGAAGTCCATTCGCGAGGATCCGCTTGCGACGCTCGCGCGTTTGGCGGGGGAAAAGGATCCCGAACGCTGGGAATATCGCGCGATCGAACAGGCGGCGACGCCCGGCGCCGTCTTTCCGTCGTTCCTCGAAGCGACGACGGAACTGCGCCTGACGCTTCGCGACGCCGCGTCGCCCCCGGAAGCGTCGCCGACGGACGGGGAAACCGTTTCGAACGTTTCCGCGTCGGTCGACGACGATCGCGACGAATCAGACGCCGAGTCCGTCGATCTTAAAGAGCTTAAGCGACTCGCCGCCGTCGTCGCCCAAACGAGCGGAGGCGGCGGGGACGAGTTGGAGCCGCTGCGCGAAGCGGCGATGCGTCGCGCGATTCGCGAGGCGCTCAAGTCTGGCGCCAAACGCGTCGCGGTCGTTTGCGGCGCTTGGCACGCGCCCGCGCTCGACCTCGAAACGACCGATCCAAGACGCAAATCGCTGATTCCGAAGAAATCTGAGGACGACGCGCTCCTTCGCAAACTGCCGAAGACGAAAACGACGGCGACGTGGATCCCGTGGACTCATTCGCGACTTGAACGTCGAACCGGCTACGGCGCCGGAATCGACGCGCCCGCGTGGCTCCAAGAGATATGGCGCGCGTCCGACGAATCGCGACGCCTCGACGCGCTTTTCCAAGAGAATCCCGAACCCTTCGAGCCCCGCGACGGACGCGAAACCTATCGCGACGCGGCGTCGAGTTTTCTCGCGCGCGGCGCCCGATTCTTACGCGATGATCAGATGTGCGCCGCCGCCGCGAACGTCGTCGATTCCGTGAGATTCGCCGAGACGCTCGCCGCGCTGCGTGAGCGTTCCGCGCCCGGACTCGACGAACTGCGCGAGGCCGCGATCACCGTCCTGTGTCGCGGCGAAGAGACGCTGTACGCCACGATCCAACGGCGTCTCGAAACGGGCTTCGACCTCGGCGTCGTCCCGTCGGGCGTCGCGACGCCGCCGCTGGCGAAGGATATCGAGAAGGAGGGCAAACGACTGCGACTCAAACGCGAAGAGCAGTCGCGAAACGTCGACCTTGACCTTCGCGAGAATAGCGGGCGCGCCAAGAGCCGTTTTTTCAGAAGGCTGGCGTTTATCGACGTTCCTTGGGCGACGCCGCGAGAAGACGAACGCAACGCGCGCGGGACGTTCCGGGAAACGTGGACGCTCGCATGGCGTCCTGAACATGAAGTCGCGATCGTCGACGCGAGTCGCTACGGAGCGACCCTTGAAGAGGCGGCCTCGAACATGGCGGTCGCGCGGCTTGGGAAGACGACGACGATCGCCGAGATTGTCGAGCTTGTCGAACGCGCGCTTCACGCCGATCTCAACAAGCGGGCGATGGAAAAGATTTACCGCAAGCTTCGCGACGACGTCGCCCTCTCAAACGACGTCTTCGACGCGATTTGCGCGATTCCCGGACTCGCCCGAACTTTGCGTTACGGCGCGGTTCGCGGTCGCGCCGACGAACGGCTCGCGACGATTTTTGACGCGCTCTTTGAACGCGCGACGCTGCGCCTTCGCGAGATTTGCGTCGGCATAAACGACGAAGTCGCGGAAGAAATCGCCGAAAAACTCGCGGCGCTCGTCTACGCGATCGCGCTGCTTGAGGACGCGGCGCGGCTCGAAAGACTTCTCGACGTCTTCGCAACCGTCGCGCTAGATTCCGCCGTCTCGAAGTACGTCGCCGGGTTTCTCGCTCGCGTTCTGTACGAACGGAAGAAGTGGTCGTCCGACGAGTTTGCGGGCAAGCTCTCCTTCTTCGTTTCGCCGGCGTCGCCGGTTGAAGAGATTTCGTCGTGGCTGCAGGGGTTCCTTCGCGGTTCGGCGGGCTCGATCCTCTGGTTTGCCGAACTGTGGCGCGTTGTGGACGGATGGCTGGCGTCTCTCGACAGGGACGTCTTTGTCGCGCAGCTTCCGCTTCTGCGCCGCGCGTTTGAGCGCTTTACTTACGCGGAACGCCGAACGCTCGCCGGGACGCTCGCGAATCTTCGCGCTTCAAATCCAACCGACGAAGGTCCCGACGAAAGGCGCCCTTGGGACGAGCCGGAATTCAAGCGACTTCTGCCCGTCTTGAATTTTATTCTGAAAGGTTCCGCGCTTAACGCCGAAAGTCGACAGGGGGGAACGCATGACTGAAGGAACGCAAACAGATCGACGCCAACTCGCGCCGGACGAGGAGAACGAACGTCTTCGACGCTGGCGACTCGTCCTCGGAAAAAGCGCGGAGTCGTCCGAAACGCGCCTAGAAGGCGATTACGCCGCGATGGACGCCGCCTTGGAGAAACTCTACGGCGTGGAGCCGAAAGGACGCAAACGTTCGGGGGGACTCGGAGGCTCGGCGCCGGGCGTCGCGCGTTGGCTCGGAGATATTCGGAAATATTTTCCCCAGTCGGTCGTTAAAATCGTGCAGAAGGACGCGTTCGACCGACTTGGCGCCAGATATCTTCTCGCCGATCCCGAATTTCTGGACTCGGTCGAAGTCGATATTCATCTCGTGACGACGTTGATTTCGCTTTCGTCCGCAATTCCCGAAGAAACGAAGTCTGTGGCGCGCGCCGTCGTTCGCAAGCTTGTCGACGACGTCATGAAGCGGATTCAAGCGAAGACCGTCTCCGCCGTTCGCGGCGCGATCTCGCGATCGCTCCGAACGAATCGCCCGCGATACGGGGAGTTGGACTTTAACCGGACGATTCGGCTTAATTTAAAGAACTGGGATTCCGATCAAAAGCGGCTCGCCGTCGAACGGCTCGCGGGCTACGGTCACAAGCGCAAGTCTCTTTTCGACGTCGTGCTGTGCGTCGATCAGAGCGGTTCGATGGCGTCGTCCGTCGTCTACGCTTCGATCTTCGCCGCGACGCTCGCCCTGCTGCCCTCGCTCTCGACGCGTCTCGTCCTCTTCGACACGAGCGTCGTCGATATGACGGAAAAGCTCGCCGACCCCGTCGACGTTCTCTTCGGCGCGCAGCTCGGAGGCGGCACGGATATCGGGGAGGCGCTCAAATACTGCCGATCGATTATTACGCGTCCGAACAAGACGATCCTGATTCTGATCTCCGACCTCTACGAGGGAAACGACCCCCGCGTCATGCTGAGCGTCGCGCAGGAGCTCGCCATGGCGGGCGTGAAACAAATCTGCCTCCTCGCTCTTGACGACGAAGGGTCGCCCGGTTACCATCGTGAAAACGCCAGTATGTTTGCGACGCTCGGCGCGCCGACGTTCGCATGCACGCCCGACCTCTTTCCGGATCTCGTCGCCGCCGCGATCAACGGTCGCGACGTCTCCTCGTGGGCGAGCGGCGCCGGCCTCGCGCCCGTCGGACCCGCCGCGAGTTTGCCCAACTTTGACGCCGACGAAGAGCAGTTATGATCGCCGCGACTATCGTTTTGTTTCTGCTTTGGAACGCGTGCAACCTCCATTTCGCTTGTTTCGAGCGAGAATTCTGGTTGGCGCTCTGCTGTTTCATTCTCAGTCATCTCGCCGTATTGGGGCTGGGCGCGCTTTTGCCCGACGATTTGCAGGGGCAAGTATTCCGACTGCCTCTTTTGTTCGCCTTCTTTGGGGTTGCGGCGCTCATTCTCGCGCCAATGTACGCGGGTTTTTTCAAGAGATACTCGGCGCTCGACGTCAAACGCGCATGGCTTCGCTCCGGACTGGCGCTCCTGCCGTTTCTGTCCGTATATCTGGTCCCCGCGCTTGTCTATCTGTTTTTCTATTTGTGGTTTTTTATCACATACGCCAGTCGATAATAAAGCGAACGACGGCTGAATCGACGTCTGCCGCGCAAAGACTTGTTTTCCCCCTTGGCGCGTGAAAAGCGGACGGTTAGTCGCAATCTTTCGAGAAATCAGCGAATTGGCTTAAGAAAGGACTTGAGGGACGGCGACTCGGCGTATATACTGAGGAAGCGAGCGTTTGACAGGGTTCGAGGCGTTTTTCGTAAGATAGAGACGCTTCTGAATCCTGCTAGACGTCCTGTTTTACGCAATATTAGATTCACGCAAGCTTTTATTGTTTGCAATTTAAGTTAATTACCCGTTGTGTTTTTTATAGGGAAAACGCGCATGAAAAGTTCATTCTTCCGTAAAAGCGAAGGATTCTCGTTGGTCGAGCTGCTGGTCGTTGTCGCGACCGTCGGCGTCCTGATCGGTCTTCTTCTTCCCTCCGTACAAAAGGAACGCGAAGACGCCCGCAACATGCAGTGCGCGAACCATCTCAAGATGCTCGCGCTCGCCGGTCACAACTTCCACGACGTTAATCAGTTTCTGCCGAACGCCAGCTATCAGATTATTCTCAAAAAGTTTAGCGACGTGAACGACAATTACGGTCGTTTTTCGGGACTCTTCGTTCTTCTTCCGTACGTCGAGCAGGCCGCGCTGTACAAACAGGGCGTTGACAATATCGAAAACGGCGCCGCTCCGTGGGATGAAGGAACGGATTACGCGACGTGTTACCCTGTGGACGATTTCCTTTGCCCGGACGATTCCAACGGACCGACGCCGGTCGGAGTTCGCGGACGCGCGAACTATCGTCTTTCCTGCGGCGACCTTTCTCTGAACTGGGACTCGGTTGGAACGCGCGGCCCGTTTTCCAACGGCTCCAAGGCAAAGACGACCCTCGCCTCCATTACAGACGGTTTGAGCAACACGGTTTTCTTTAGCGAATGCGTCGTCGGCACGGCTCAGAACGTTCGCAAGGTCAAGGGCGGTCAGGTCGTTATGGATTTCGCGAACGGCCGTAAAACCGAACGGCCCAATCTTTATTTTAAGCCCTCGCTTTGCGGCGCCGCGCGCGGCGAAGACGGCGATATCTCCGACGGCTACGACGTAGTTTCCGCCGACGACAAACTGATGGGAAATCGTTGGGGCGACGCTCAGGACCCTTACACGCTCTTCTGGACGATTCTGCCTCCAAACGCTCCGACGTGCGCGATCGGCGCTGAAAACAGCGTTAGGAGCGCCGCTTCGAGCTACCATGTCGGCGGCGTAAATGTATGTATGTGCGACGGCTCGGTGAGATTTGTCAGCGACGATATCGACTGAGGCGACTTGAACAAGACCACTTACGATATCGTCGATAACAAGGATCGACCTCAGGTTTACCGAGGGAAGTCGGCCTACGGAATCTGGGGCGCGATGGGCTCCGCCAACGGCGGCGAAACGATTCGCTTGCCCGAGTGAAATCGGCGACGTCTTTTCAGGAGGAGACCAGACGGACGCGGCGCGAGTCGCGTCCGTCTGCGCGTTTGTTTTTACGGAAACCTCGTTCAAACTTTTCCTGTCAAAAATCGGGGAAAAGCGCGGGACGTTCATACCCCCTTCCGTTTGTTGTTTGAATTATTTGATTTACGGCGTTTTCATGGAATATCCGATCCCGATCAGCGTCGTCATGCCGACGTACAACACGCCTCTTACCTGGTTGAAGGAGGCGGTGGAAAGCGTTTTGAATCAGACGTTTAAGGATTTTGAGTTCATTATTGTCGACGACTGTTCGACGGACGAATCGGTCGATTATTTGAAAGGGTTGACTGACGAGCGCGTCAGAATCGTGCGTAACGCAACCAATCTTGGGGTGACGAAGTCGTTGAACGTCGGATTGGACGAAGCGAGAGGAAAGTATATCGCGCGAATGGACGCCGACGACGTCTCCTTGCCATGGCGTTTCGAGAAACAATACCGTTTCATGGAGGCTGTTCGTGACGCCATTATTTGCGGAACAAAAGCTTTCAACTTTGTCGAGGATTCCGAAATAGCGCCGTTTTTTAAAGCGGATTACGCCCCCCCGAAAGACGACGGCGTTTCTCTTGACGATAAGGTCGCCAATTGGTTCGAAGGGGGCGGGAAGGGGATGGAACTCTATAAAATCACCGCGTTATTCTCCAATCCCGGACCGGATCATCCGACGCTTTTCATCGACCGAGAGAAGTTGATTCGAAGCCGCCTTCGTTACAACGAGGAACTGTGTCACGCGCAAGATTACGGTCTTTTTGCGGAGGCTTACCGTTTCGGGACGATCTATAAACTGAAGGAAATTCTTGTTTGTAAACGTCGCAGCGCGGAGCAGGTATCGGTGGCGCGCCGCGACGTGCAAATATTGTGCGACAAGGCGATTCAGAAAAAATTGCTCTGCGAGTTATTGGGGGACGCGACGGAAGACGAACTTGAGCTTCATTGCAATTTACCGCTGCTTGTCAAAGACCTTTCCCCTGAGATTGTCAAGTGGTTGAAACGACTCGTTTCCGCGAACGAAAAGCGGCGCGTTTACGATCAGGAATTGTTTAGACGTTACGTGGTTTTCTTGAAGGAAAGGATTATTTCGAACATGTTTCAAAAAGAAGGTTCTAAACTGTCAAAACTCTTCTTGTTGTTCCGTTTCCTTCCGCCCTCGCGTTCCGCAAGTCTTTTGCTAAAATATCTCAAAGACGGCTCTTTTGATCCGAAAATGAGTCTCTCGTAGAATACTGAACGAAAGCGATTTGAGAATAGACTATCCCAAGACGACGATCTTTATTCCGACAATCCGCGTGAGAAAGTGAACAAGAGATTTTACCAATTTGTCCATCATTTGTTTTCACACGCCAACCTCTCGTGGCTTAAGAAAACCTTTCTGTGGAAAACCTTATGTCGCGCGTACGCCGCTTGCGACGAGTGTTCGCCGATAAACGCGATCGGCATGGGTTGGATTCTCTTGCGTCGCGTTCTCGGCAAAAAAAGAACGGATCGGAAGACCGTCGTCATTATGATTCACAACGCGCTGAACGACGGCGGCGCGTCGCGCGTCGCGACGGTTCTCGCCTCCGAGTTTTCCGCGTGGTTCCGCGTGATTGTTATCGCCAAAAAAGCGGAAATTGATTTCTCGTTTCCCGTCAATCGCGACGTCGAAATTATCTATATTCCGATGTCGTCGAAAAATCTCCGATTGCAGACGCGTTGGCTAAAGACGTTAAAAAGGATTGAAAAGGTCTACGCGACCGTCTCTTTTATTTTTCTCGCCAACGTTATGAACGTGGAGTCGAAGGTTCACGATAAAGTTATTTGTTCGGAACGAAGCAATCCTTTAAAGGAATATCCCGATCCTCAAAAATTCCAAGAAATAAATTCGTACTACGAACGCGCGGATCACGTTGTTTTCCAGTCGAAAACAGTTCGCGATTTCTTCGGCGACGCCGTAAAGTCGCATTGTTCGATTTTACCCAATCCCGTAGGAGTATCCTGCTTTCGAAAAGATGAAACGCGAAAACGAATCGTTACCGTCGGTCGTTTAGTTCCTCAAAAGAATCACGCGCTGCTCGTTCGCGCGTTCGGTCGTTTTCACGAGCGTCGTCCCGAGTATACGTTGTCGATTTACGGGAAAGGAATTCCGTGGTTTTTAGATCAAGAGGAACCGCTGAAGAAACTTGTCGGGGAACTCGGTTTGCAGGACGTCGTGATATTTGAAGGGAATTCGTCGCAAATCCATCAAGATATCGCCGACGCGGAGTTCTTCGTTTTGTCGAGCGACTACGAGGGGCTTTCCAACGCGCTTTTAGAAGCGATGACCATGGGTTTTCCCTGCGTTTCCACCGATTGCGAAGGCTCGACGGACGTTATCGAAAACGGCGTCAACGGTCTCCTCGTTCCTCGAGGCGACGAAGAGGCGCTGACTGACGCGATGCTGGTTCTCGCAGAACAAGAGGAATTCAGAGAACAGTTGGGGAGACGGGCCAAAAAGACGGCCGAACGTTTTCAACGGGAAATCGTCGCGCGGGAATGGAGAGAAATGATTGAAAGAATCCCGGACTAGGAAATCAACGGCAAGCGGCGACGGTTCGACGAGTCTTCCGAGCCATGAGACGGCGTCCGCGTCTTTGCGTCAATAATCAACTGTCAATTTGATCGGGTTCATTATTTCTCGACGGGAATCTTCAAAAGATTTCGGACGGCGTTTCGAGAACGCTGCAAAAATTTAAAGAGACGCGGAAACTCGAAGTAGAATTTTTCCAGAAATTTGGCGTCGGAGTCGTATTTGTAGAGAAAATACCTTACGTCCTTTTTAAGAAGCCGAAGACGCTTTTTAAGTTCGGGACGATCGACTTTAGGACCGTTTAAGAAACGAATTACGTAGCCTCGTAAGATTCCTTTAGCGTCTTTGTAAACGATATCCGTCATATTGAGCTTCTCGAAAAAACGCATTCGAGCAATCACGGCTTCGAGGAAAGAAAGTTTGTTTTCCGGACTCTCTTCGTTTGAAGTGATGCTTTGCGGAGCGTCTCTGTAAGAGTAAAGCTTTTTTGAAACGACGGCGACGTCGCCGCTTCGATAGAAGAGCGTGGGAACGACATGCAACTCTTCATACGTCTTTCCAACGGGAAATCTGACGTCTTTAAAAAGTTCCCGGCGGTACAGTTTATTCCAAAGGACGCCCCAGAAGAAACAGTATTCGCCGGAAAAACCGTCGAAGGCGGTCCTGTTGGAGACGATCCCTTCCCTCAGATCCGGCGGAAAGACGACCTCGTTTTTAACGGTTCCGTCGTCGGCGACGCGTTCGTAATCGCATATTGCAATTCCCACGTTATTGCGAACAAGAGCGCGAAGAAGCGTTTCAAACATTTCTTCACGAATATAATCGTCGCTGTCGACGAAGGCGACGTATTCGCCCTGCGCTAAGTCGAGACCGGCGTTTCTCGCGGCGGAAGGTCCGCCGTTCTCTCGGTGGACGACCTTAATTCTCGAATCCTGCGCCGCGTAACCGTCGCAGATTTTTCCGCAATTGTCCGGCGAGCCGTCGTCGACGAGGATGAGTTCAAAATCGCGAAACGTCTGCGCCAATATGCTGTCGACGCACTGTCGGAGGTATTTTTCAGCTTTATAAACGGGAACGACGACGCTGATCATAAGAACGACGACTCCGATTTCTTCAAAGAATAGCGCGGATTGTTGTTAACTCTCGTCGAGGAAAAACGTTGGGAAAGGTCGTTCTTTCTCCGACTCCGTTCTAAGACGACGCGTTGCGCGGAGGATCGCAAACCGCGACAATGAACGCGACGTTACCGAGATTATACGCGTTTTAAACGGTTTTTCCATTTCCTTAGATATAAGAAGAGCTTAGGCTGCTCGAAATAGAGAATTTCCGCAAGGCGGTAATCTTTTCTAAACTTCCATACGAATCTTCGCAGCGTTCTTTTCGACTTCGCGATTCTGCGCCTATCTTCGGGGGCGTCGGGACGGTAGGCGGCGAGGTTCGCGCAAAACATATCAAAGCAGGAACGCGTCGAGATTTCTAGCGCTTCCAATAATTGTTTTTTCTCAAAAAAGGCCGTCTGTTCCAGTTTTCCTTCGATCGCAAATATGCCGACGAAGCGTCTGTCGTTTCCCAGGGTTAGACTTTGTCGGTTCTGACGGTAGCGGTACAGTTTTTGCGCGACGTACGCCAACCTTGTCGAGGCAAAGATCGCTTTATAGGTGAAATAATCGTCCTCGCACATCTTCACGAGAGGGAATCTGATCCCCTTCAAGAGTTCCGCCTTATAGAGTTTATTCCAGACGACGTTCCAGATGAAGGCGTTGTCGCCCGCGAGTTTTTTGACGGCGGTTTCCGGCGTAAAAACGGCGTCGCCGTCCGCCGGGGCGGTCGCGGCGCTCGTCGCGATGGTTTTACCGCAGGCGTCGACTTTCTCGAAGTCGGAAAAGGCGATATCGGCGTCGTTTTCGGTCAGCGCGCGGAGCGCCGTTTCCAGCGTCTTTTCATGAAGGTAATCGTCGCTGTCGACAAAGAACGCGTATTCGCCCGACAAGACGTCAAGTCCAGCGTTGCGCGCGGAGGCGACCCCTTCGTTCCGCTGATGAATAACCCTAATCCTCGCGTCTTGCGACGCGTATTGATCGCAGATTTCGCCGCTTCCGTCGGTCGAGCCGTCGTCGACGAGGATGAGTTCAAAATCGCGAAACGTCTGCGCTAAAACGCTGTCGACGCATTGCCGAAGGAATTTTTCAACGTTGTAAACGGGAACGACGATGCTAATCATGAATGTCAAGGGCAAGAGCGGGGGGAATCAAGGAAGCGAACTTCGAGAACCGCGCTTATGTTAATTGAATCTGTCAATTGAGAGAAGAGGGAATTGTCGACGCCCCCTCTTGGTTAGGAGTTTTTCCTTTTTTTCAAACGTCCGTTCCGTCGCCGCGTCGCCGCGTCGTCCGCCCTTGACTCTAACGCGCGGACACTTAGAATCTTGTTGAGCTAGACGCCTTGCGGACGCCTGCTTGACGGTTTATGGGGCAAACGGGGGTCGGCTTCCGACTCGCGAGTTTTTGCGTTTTGTTCGTCGTCGATATCAGGTTGTTTTGCTTGTTTTATCGAGCGGTCTTTGATTTTAAAGCGTTCTATTGTCGGTTTTATCCTTCATGAAAAATAGAAAAGAAAAAACGGAGGTCGACGTCGATTTTGTCGTGCCATGGGTTGACGGCGGCGATCCGGAATGGAGGAAACAAAAAGATTATTACAATCGGCTCGAACCGTTCTTTCCTTTAGAAGCGACGGGGGACTCCCGATTCAGGGATTGGGATAATCTTAGGTACTGGTTTCGGGGCGTCGAACAGTTTGCCCCGTGGGTTAATAAAATCCATTTCATC
>CAMZHY010000070.1 GCA_947307005.1 uncultured Planctomycetaceae bacterium | reverse complement strand
TGACGATTCGTTTCCTCATCGCAGTCGCCTGTGAATTTTTTATCGGAGCTACCGTCGGTCTTTGCTTAAAACTGTTTTTTCAGGGCGTTTACTTGGCGGGTGAAACGATTGCGCGCGTTGGAGGCGTATCCGTTGCAGAGAGTTTCGATCCATCGTTGGGGGGCGAATCGTCGGCTCTTTCTTCGTTTCTCTTTTGGCTTGCTCTGGCGGTTTTCACCGCGTGCGGCGGACTTGAGGCGTTCGTCGACGGTTTTTTGAACTATCTTGTTTTAACTCCGCCTAGAGGCGTCTTTGCTCCAGATGGTTTGGCGGAACGCATTCTCGCAACGCTTTCAGGTTCTTTTGCATTGGGGTTGCGTTTAGCCGCTCCGACGATTTTGGCGACGACTGTCGTCTACATTGGCGTGGGGGTGAGCGGTCGTCTATTTTCTCAATTAAATCTCTCATTTGTCAGTTTTAATATCAACGCATTATTGGCGCTAGTTCTTCTTTTTCTCGGAATAGGCGTTTTCTGTCAACTCTTTGAAACAGAATTTGCGTCCGTAATTGAGACGATCTTTGTCCGCGATATTTGACGATTAGTTTAAAACAGAAAAGATAGATAAATTGTGTTTTTGAAAAAGAATTAAACGGACACGCCGAAAAGATGATTTGAGAATGTGCGTTTTTGTAGACGTTTAGATATCCGGAACTCTTATTCTCTCATTTTTGCGTTATATTAGAGCGTTGGAGGGGCGCTGGGCGGAAAGACGCCAGATTTGGTTTCGATAGATCGCACTTGGTATTGGCTCAGGGGAGTAAAAAAGGAATTCTAAGGCGGCTCGTCGTCCTGTTGATTTCGTCTTTTGGGGGCGTCGAAAGACGTTTTGGACCAAAAACGGGTGAAATTCGATAATGTCAAAAGAATTATTGCCGACCATCCATATTCCGGTTCTCTATGAGGAGGTCCTGAAAGCGCTTAATTTGGAATCCGGCAAGGTGATTGTGGATGGGACGCTCGGCGGCGGCGGCCATTCGCTTGCGATTGCTAGGGCTGTGGCTCCTACGGGGTTGGCGATCGGAATTGATCGGGATCCATACGCGTTAGATCGCGTCGACGCGCGATTCGCCGAATTGGGTGAAGAATTGCCTTTCAAGTCGTATTTTGCTAATTACTGCGATTTTGACGCCGCGCTCGAGCGAGCAGGGGTTGAAAAAGTCGACGGCTTTTTGCTGGATCTTGGACTTTCGAGCGACCAACTTGCGGATCGTTCTCGTGGGTTTAGCTTTGATTCCGACGGCGATTTGGACCTGCGATTTGATCCAACCGAGGGCGAACCTGCATATGCGCTTCTTAATCGTTGGCGTGTCGACAAAATTGCCGATGTGATCTATCGTTACGGAGAAGAACACGCAAGCCGTCGCATTGCTGCGGCGATTGTTGCTCGACGCGCCGAAAAACCTATCAAATCGGCGCGCGACCTTGCGGAAATATGCCGGCGTTGCAATCCTACACCCCCTTGGAATAAACACCGAATAGATCCTGCGACTCGCACTTTTCAGGCGTTGAGAATTGCCGTCAACGACGAACTTGGATCTTTGGAGATATTTTTAAAGAAATTCATCGAATACCTTAATTTGGGCGGTCGGGTTGCGATTATCAGCTTCCATTCGCTCGAGGATCGGCTTGTTAAGAACGCGTTTCGTGAAGCGCCAAACCTTGACGTAATTACGCGAAAGCCGATTGTCGCTACTGACGCCGAAATCGAAAGGAATCCGCGGTCAAGAAGCGCGAAACTCAGAGTTGCTGAAAAGATTGCGGAATAACTGGGAGGGGAACGACGAAATGGGTAAGAAAAACAAAGGTCGAAATAGAGGCTCGTTAGGCGAAGATTTCGAGGATTCTTACGAGTATGACGCCGAGGACGACGGCTATCAAGATTACGGCAAGAAGAAGAATAAACGTCGAAATCGCGATTCGAACAGCGGTTATGACGATTACGGTTACGGCGATTACGATTCTGATGTCGATGACGGCCAGGATTACGACGTCTATGATCACGAAGAAGACGAGTACGATTCAAACGCCTCCGGCGCCTCTTCTTCCTTAGACTCATCTGATTACGAACGCACGGAGAGTTTTCGTTCCGGCCCTTCATCACAGAGTTCTTCTACGGTTAGTTCAAGCGTCTTTAAGGAGAGCAAACCATCTCCTTTAGGAGGAATGCATCCCGTCAGAGCGACCCCGAATGCGAACGGGTTTGCGACGCGATCTACAACGGGGTACGACGTAGCTGGAAGTCGCGAAGATTCTGCGGAAAGACGCGAAGAATCATTTGGTTTTAAAAGGGTTTCCGCGACGCCGGATTTTCATCCCATGAAACAACAGAGCGAAAGCGGCGCGCGTTCGCAAGCGTCAGAAAAGTCAAGTTCTGACGGCGATCAGGAGCGCTACGACGAACTTGATTCCACACCCAAAAAGAAGGGATTTTCTAGTTTCTTCAGTAAACGTCATGACAATGAGGTAAACGAATCTAGACTGGACGAAAAAGAGACGATACGGGAGCGTAAGGCGCGTGAAAAGGCGGAAAGGTTGGATAATAAGTCTAATGGGTCGGATGCAGAATCGGCGGATGTTTCCGAAGAAGAACAGCTGAAAAACATACGCATTGACGAGATTCGAGAACGTCTTGCCAAGATTGACAACGACATACGCGAATATCGTCAGTTTGACAGTTCAGATGAAGATATTCGCGAAATTAACAGCGCTATTGAAAGTCTCAACGCTGAGAAAAAAGATCTTGTTGCAGAGCTGAGAAGACTCGGCGGTTATCGCATGGCGTTTCTTTCCGGCTTTTCTACAGCTACGATGGCCGCTTCGGTTAAGGCTGTTGGTAAGATGATTTCTAGTCCTTTTAACGCGTTCCGCCGTCACGAACCAGAGGACGGCGAAGAAGAGAACGAAGTTTCACGCGACGAAGATTCATCCCGTGACGAGCGTGGGATTTTGCGTCGCGAACGCCGTGAGGCTCGATCGAAACAGCGTGAAGAGAAGAGACGGCTTCGTGAAGAAAAAAGAGAGTCGCGTCGAATCGCCCGCAATCAGGATTCCGATTTTAGTCGTCAAGTTGATGAATCAGCCGGCGAGTCTGACGACGACACGCCTTCTTCGGGAGGACGACGTTGGGTCGTTCTCGCTCATCGCACCCTTGGCGTTACGATCGTTGCTACCGTACTATTGGTTGGCGGTTACGTCGGTTACATGTTTTTAGGGCATGGGAACGATAAACAAGGAACCGTCGCCGAAGACAAGTCCGCCGCTGGTTCAGAGAAGACGGGACGTTCGAGCGCTCTTAGCGGCAAGTATGCTTCGAAGACATCTATAGAAGATTCAGAAACGCTCATTTCCGACGCTTCCAAGTCGTCAGACGTTTCAAAGAATCCCGCTGAAAAACCCGGATTGTGGAGTCGTCTGAAAAGCAAGTTTTCTCGGAAAAGCAATTCCTCTGACCTTGCCAAGAAGAGTGAGAAAAAGAAGGACAATCCGAAGAGAAAAGAAGATAAGCTCGCAACTCTCGGAAAATCGGCTTCTGAGAATCTGAAAAAGACAACAGAGGGCGTAAAGAGCAAATTCGACTCATTTAACGAAGAACTCATGTCGGAGAGCGACGCGCTTAAAAATGATTTGGACGAGGTTGGCGCCATTGTATCTAAAAAGAAAGATGAGCTTGGCGACGCCCTTTCCGATTTAACGACCAGCGTTTCCAGTCAACTAACGGACGCCGTCGATTCAGTTAGCGACGCGGCGTCTGATTTGGTCGATTCCGGGATGGACGCGCTTGACGATTTTAAAACTTCTACAGAGGACGCTAACGAAGATTGGGCCGAGACAATTCCCGAAGCGTCAGTTTCTCTTGGAGACTCTGTCGAGTCAAACGATTCTATCGTTGTTAACGACGATCCCTCAACGGCGGCGTATCAATCTGAGGATGGAGCGGGGGCGTCTTCAACGTCTAGTTCTAGCTCGTCCGACGAACTAATTGTCGCAAACGATGAAGACGGAGAGTTGAACGTCGATCCAGAGAAGGCTAGGTTGCTTTTTGGAGACGCGCCCGTTAGAACAGCGTCGACTCCTGCAACCTCTGCGTCAAGCGAAGAATCAACTGACGTTGGAGTATTTCCAGACGAAAACCTTGCTACGACGATTTCTGACGAACCTGAAACGCCCGTCGGCGCCGTCTGGGGAGTTCCTGACGAATCTAACGCTACGTCTCAAACGCCATCCTCCGCGCCTTCTGTTGATTCTCCGTCTTTGTCCCAAACTACAGGGGACCTTGTCGCTTCGAACGTTGATTCAGAAGTTAGTTCCGTTGGAGATATGACGTCCTCCCGTCAAAACTCGGATAGCTTTGGCAACGCGCCTAGGCTTTTAAATTCAAACGAAGTGGACGTTCCGCCTTCTTTGCCGACTCTTTCGTCGTCTTCGACGTCCGACGAGGGGATGACTCTTATCGTCGCCGACGCCTCGGAAGCCGCGTTGGAATTGAACGAGACGTCAGATATGAACGATCTTAGCGGAGCAGCTCCGATTCTTAAGGACGATCTTGAGACTTGGAATACTACGCCCTCTTTAACGTCGCAGGGATCTTTGTCGTCAGATAATTCGCTAACAACGTCCTTGAATAGTTTAAATTCACGCGTTGAGGACTTTGCCGATCGTTTGAGTGAAGCGACGGATAACGTCCGCGGAGGCGTTCAAAGCAGTCTAGACGAACTTGGCTCTGCGTTGAATGACGGCGTTGCGAGTCTTCAGAATCGAGGGCAACAGACGTTAAGTTCTCTTAACGAGTCTTTGACGGGCGTGAAGGACGCTTATAACGAATCGGTTGGTAATATCGAACAGTCGTTAGGAGCGCTAACAGACACGCTTGATAGCGCGCGTCTTTCGGCGTCTGATTCGTTGCAAAATCTAGGAAACAACATTAGCGATAATTTTAACGCGTTACAGGATCAGTTTGCTAGTTCAAACACGAACGCTTTGACGGCAACGGACCCGCCTTCAAATACCTCAACGTTGCCGAGTTCTTTTAGTACTTCGGAAACTCAAGGGATAGCGGCTCCGTCACTTTCTTCAACTATGGGTTCCGTCGCGCCGAAAACAAGTTCTCTCGAACCAAACGCGTCAACGCGGCAGAACCTTATGTCGACGACTCCTAGACGGAACACGGTCCCATCGGTATCCGATGCGTTGACTTCACAGACGACTCCAAGTCAGAACGCGCTTGCGGCGGTTCCAAACAATCCCGCTTCTCAGGCTGGCGCGGCTTCTAACGTTGAAACCTCCGTTACAGTTCCTTCTTCCTCTTCTGTAGCTGGAATGGTCGCGTCCGATGCGAGCGATCTTGTTCCGGAAAGCGTCGATTACGCTTATTCTATGTCGCCGCTTGGTCGCGCCGGTTCTGGAATGAGGATTGATTCGTCGACCATTGCAACTCCGACGGTTTCGGGGACGACCGTTGTTCCGTCGGCGACGTCGGGAGGTCAGGCTACTCTTGGCGTTGGAGCGATTGGAGCGACAGGAACTACAGGAACAGCAGGAACGCTCAATGGCTATCGTCAATACGTTACCAAGGAGGGAGACAATTTGCTGACGATAGCCGATCGGGAACTTGGAAGCAGTTCCAGATGGGGCGAGATTAAACGGCTTAACAATTTACGTTCCGGCGCAACTTATTTTGAAGCGGGAACGAGGTTACTTCTTCCTCCTGCGACTGTATCCGGTCAATGAAAGCCATTTACAGTGAAAACATACTAACCCGAAACTCGTCGCTAGTTTCGGGTTTTATACTCGCTTAAGGCTATATTCAACGACGTCTTAAATAGAAAATTCGGTTTTTGTTTTTAAGCGTATTGAGTACGGCCTGGTTTTACTGAAGATCGTATGTATTGACTGAGGCGATCCATTATGGGGAACGTTTGAACGGGTCAGTTTTTTCAAGCTTTTCTTTGGCCGCGTGACTTTTCTGATCTGAAGGAAATTCTCAATGTCTGCGTGAGGAACAATCTTAAGTACTGAGATAGTCAGGGCGAGTTCCATCTGGTCGTATTTTTTTCGACGACATATGACGTTGTGCCTCAGCGATTAGACGTCGCGTTGTTTTAGCGCTATATAACTTGTTTGTGAATAGTATGTTGCACGTTTTTAAACGAGAGTTTTTATCGCCCCTCTTGTAGATATTTGAAAAAATGGACAATACAATCTTGAATTTCAGCAGGTCATAGTGCGATGGAGTCGCGTCAAATGAAGACTGGAACGGTTTTGCCAGAGACGTCGATTGTGAAAATTGTTTTGTTGATTTATGTGTTTTCGAAGCTGAACCTATGATGAAACGCTAGATTTTTGGATTACAAACGGCTAGAATTGGAAGAGTGAACGTCAGCGACCTCTTAAACGCTCGGCGTTTTGAAATAGGCGAGCGCCGGGACAACAAATGAGACTTAAAATATTCAGAAGAGATCTCCCTCTCAAACATGTTATGACCGTATTCCGCGGGACGATTAGTCGTATCCGCGCAATTAACGTCGAGTTGGAGCAGGATGGTTTGAAGGGGTTTGGCGAGGCTTACGAAGATCCCCATTATGGAGTCTCTATAGAGGACATGAGTCTTGAACTGGAGAAATGTAAGTCTCTTGTCGCTGATTATGCCTTAGCCGACTCCGTTGCGTTTGCAAAGATGATTTCCGGCGTCATCAAGAACAACACCCCTGCTTTGGCGGCGATAGAGATGGCCGCGTGCGATTTATGGGGCAAACTTCATGATCTTCCCCTTTGGCGCATATGGCGTTACGATAATCAACGACCTTTGCCGCTTTCAAGTTATACATTAGGGCTTGATTCTCTCTATCGAATTCTCGAGAAATTTAGCGAGCAGCCTGACTGGCCTATCTATCGTGTTAAACTAGGTTCTCACGACGATATGGAGATTCTTCGTGAGCTTAGAAAACGAACCGACGCTCCCTTTCGACTAGATGTAAACGGTTGTTGGTCCTGCCAAAAAGCTCTTGAGTATCTTGACGAACTTACGACTCTTAATATTGAATTGATCGAACAGCCCCTTCATCCTGACGACGTCGAAGGAATGAAGAAGTTTAAAAAGGTCTGTCCTATTCCGCTTATTGCTGACGAAAGTTGTCAAACTTTTGAAGATATTGAAAAGTGCGTGGAGTTCTTTGACGGCGTCAATCTTAAGCCGATCAAATTCGGAGGACTTAATCCAACGCGTCGGGCTATTGCGATGGCCCAGAAACTTAATCTCAAAACGATGGTAGGCAACACGATCGAATCAACGATTGGCGCAAGCGCTACGGCTCAGTTTGCTTATAAGGTCGATTACGTCTATTTGGACGGTCCGCTTCTTATTGACGTTGACAACATCAAAGAGACTGGCGTAGTTGTTGATCGAGGGGTAATAACGCTTCCCCACGAGGGAGGGACAGGAGTAAGACTTACGAGAACCTCCTGAGGCGACGCGTCCTTTTTTCCTTGAAAGGCTTGAGAGACGTTTTTGTCCCTTTCGACCGAACGACGTCTGAGTTCTCAGAAATGTTCATTGAGAGGCTTTTTCTCTTTTTACGATTCGATCGTATCGACGACGTTTTACGATGGGGACAATAATCCATCCCGTCGTTATTAGTATCAAAGATAACCAGGTCGATAGCGAAATGGCGCCCCCGACGTAGAGCGTCTTTGGACGATAACTCATAACGACGCACGTTTGTCCTTTAGGGACGCGTGTTTTTCTGAGAAAACCAAAAACAGGTTCAATTGTCCCCGACGCGGCGTTTGGAGACGTTCGAAGAGAGGAAAGGATTTCGTCAAGACACGTTACGTCTTGGCGAGAGTTTTGGAGTGTTTCTAACGTTCCCTTTCTTAAAGGGATCAGCGCGACCTTCCAGTCGGACCAGTATTGCTCAGAGACAATTAACTCTGAAACTTCAGAGGCTGTAACCAGGAATACTACTTCGTTTAACGAGTATTTCAGAATGTCTACGCAATCGATTTCCGACGTTGCAACGAGCGCGTTGTTGCGAACGAGAGTCGCGCGAGATGCGGGAGCGCCAACTTTCTTGAAATTCACGCGCCAGTTATGTGGTTCGTTTGGGATCGGAGCGTCGCTTTTAGGTAAAACTCTCTTCGTCCAAAATTGTGGACCAAGAACTCCGTAGACGTCTAAAAACGCTAGTTCCTCGTCTAAATCGGCTCTTGACGCCGCAGCGTCGATGAATTGGGCAAATTCCTTTTCCATAAAGGCCGCTCGAACGTCTAGTATTGCCACGCCCTTCTCGGAGGGATAGAGGGGGTAAAGAGTTTCAACATCCCAAAGAACACGTTCTTCAACTCGTCTTGGCGAAGAATGGGTTTGAAAAATGGGAGGAAACCAAATAGGACTCCGGTAAACTCTTAACGGCGGCGTGTTGTCGTCGACAGTTAGTTCGTCAACGATGCTTGAATTGCGCTCAAAGAGTTTCGTTGGAGCCGTGACGACGAGCCAACTGTTAGCGGCGTAAAGATCGGCAGCTACGACGATAAGAAGTCCTGCAATAGCAATTCTCCGCGTTGCGCTGTTTGGTTTACGCATATTGGTTCGCCTTAGAATGGTTAACAGCGAAGAGAATGTTAGAAGAACAATCGCCGTCTGCGCAAACGCCCTTAGTATGGATTGCGCTGCCAACTCCGGTTGAAAAGGACCGAAAAGCGGATTTGACTGTATTTCCACACCTTTGAATAGATTTTTACCCACTGCAAACGCGACAACTTCGCCTGCTAGAGCGAAACAAAAGATTATTCCGCAGACGCGCATGAAACGACGGGAATTTTTTTCCGTATCCCAGCCGATTCCTGCTAACAAAGAGAACGCGACGGCGGTTAGCGTGGCAAGTTTGGCAGGAAAACGGAAAGCCGCAAATTTTGGCGCTACAAGGGTAAGCAACCAATATAGTCCGCCAATGGGATCGCCGTTGCGAAAGACTGGCGTAATAGACGAATTGCTTGCGAAATCTTTGATAACGTGAAAAAACCACACGACTCCATACCCGCCAAGCGCGCCAAGTAGTCCGAAAATAGCGAGCCATGTTGCCGCGACTCTGGCAGATTCGGCGGGAGAACGCCGTTTTACCCGCGCCGTAGCCAACGCAAGCGCGAAGGGAACGACTCCAAAATAGAGAGACGGCGTCCAAAGAGCCAATTCCTCTGGAAATTTTTCAAACCACCGTGAATTTTGAGGATACTGCCTTCCCCCAATGTTGGGAAAAAGAAATTCAAGCCACCGCCACGGACCGACGCTGAATCGATAGATTGATTCGCTTCGACCTCCTGTTGAAAAATCTTGACAAAGCAGTCCTTTGTAGAATTCTTTTTGTTGGAGGCACGACATTAGCCCGTTCTTTTGCGCTGATTCTAACGCTTTGGGAACGTCCCAAAGGGAACGTGCGACTTCCTCATTTTCCCGCGTTGAATGTTCGGCGAGTTCGAGACTCGGTAGTATTTGAACTGCGCCAAGAAGAAACGATAAAGCGGTTGTTCCAATTAAAAACGACGTCGCAAGCGAAAATTTTCGAATGGCGCCATTTTTTTTCCAAGATCGAGACTCTGTAGACGGCCGATGGAAAACGCCTCCAAGGATCGTTGACGAAAGTAGGGTTAAATAAACGATTTGAGGTTCCCCACCAAGGATCGTAACGGCAAGAACGACGCTTAACTTGCAGATCGCCGTAATTCTTTCAGTTATGTTTTTTCCCCGAAAAAAAGCGAGCGCGTAAACATAATGGAACGGCGCCCACGCCGCGCCGACAAGATAGACGACGTTCGTATACTGAAATAAAACCTGTCCTGAAAACGCGTAGGACAGACCGGAAAGGGTTGCGCCAATCACAGAGACGCCGAACGATCGCGCAAGCCGTGACGCTGAATAAAACGCCAACGCTATATGAAGCCAAAGATACAACTTAAAGCAGAACGCAAACGATAAAAGGTTTGCGCTCGAAAGTAGAAAAAGAAGTTTTCCTGGATAAAAAACGGAAGCGGTTGGATCTCCAGCGAGGGGTTGACCTAAATTTATATATGGATTCCAAAATGGCGGAATTCCAGCTTCCCAACTTTCTTGGATCTGTTCAAAGAGTGGATAATAATAACTCGCTACGTCGCGATAGGCGTATCTAAGGTCTGAACTTGCAGAGGGAAGAAAGAAGGCGCAAAGTAAAAGCAAAGGAATGAGCGACGTGAAAACTTGTCGTAAAAACAACGCCGCAATCTTGAGTCTCGGCGCCGGACGATTACCTCTTACGTCCGTTTTAACAGGGGAGAAGTGGGGATTCATTTTAGGCGAGGTCTGGAAGCCCGCGACCATCGTTCAAGGACGAGTTCTTCAAACTTAGGATCAAAGGCGCCTTTTGCAGTGACGACGACGCGTCGCGAGGTTTCTGCAACTGGAACGATAGAAATCTCTACGTGATCTTCAGGAATGACTTCAACGACTCTGTCCGCCCATTCCACGAATGAAATCCCATCGCTATCAAAATATTCGCCGACTCCTAGTTCAAAAAACTCATCGAAGTTTTTCAGTCTATACGCGTCAAAGTGGTATAGATTTCGAGTTTCGCCGCGATATTCTCGAATGAGTACAAACGTCGGACTCCCGACTTCGTCGCGGGGTACGCCAAACGCCTGCGCAATCGCTTGAACCAATCGTGTTTTGCCAGCGCCAAGCGTTCCTATCAAGGCTACGACCGTCCCACTGGGAAGCGCATGGGCGAGAACTCTTCCGAGGACGTCTGTTTCATACTCGTTTTTAACTATTATTTCAACCGACATGGCGGGGCTTCAAAAACGACAACAAAAATGGTTTTGATTCAACCTTTATAGAGTTGAGCCAAGCGATAGGAAGAACAGAAGAGTCGAACTCTCGAGACGTCGCTCTGGAGCCGACTCTTCAGTCGTCTTTGCCACTGGACGACAAAAGACGAAAACGTCATTCATAAACGCGCGTATTAATTTCTTTGACGAGCGGTTCAAGGTCGTCGGAACTCAATTGGAATCCGATGCGACAGTCGCCAGCTTGATTCGCCGACGCTTTGACCTTATAGGTCGCCGTTGATTTTGGACCAATTTCAGGGATTCGATCAAATACAACGACTCCGTTGCGGTTTGTCGCTTGGGTTGGACCATCGGTTGCGAGAATCGAGATTGCTTCTGGCGCAAGTATCTGAAGAACGACGTTTGACGAAGCCTTCGTGCCGTTATTGACGATTTCGATCGTGTACTCCAACTCTCTTCCCACTTCGACAAGAGCGTCGCTCGACGTCGCGCTGAAGGCGAGCGCCGGCAGTCCATCAATGCCTATTGTCTTACTTGTTTGGACGGTAAGATTATTAGGACCGGACGCGCTGAAAAGTAGTTCAACTTTATCCGCCTTCGTCGATTTAACCGTGAGTTCAACTTCTCCGTCTGTTTGCGCTGGTAGTTCGGCCAGA
>CAMZHY010000069.1 GCA_947307005.1 uncultured Planctomycetaceae bacterium | reverse complement strand
CGTCCGAATATCTGATGCGCCGAGCTTGACTCCACGAGCTTCTTGTCGCCCGCGGGTCCCTTAAGCAGCGTCGGCAACACGACCGACCGCGCGGGAAGATTGATTCCCGCCGCAAGCGTTTCGGTGCAAACGCAGAAGGAGAGCAGTTTTTTCTGGAAAAGCGACTCGACGATTCGCCGGTATTTAGGGAGCACGCCCGCATGATGGACGCCGACCCCTCGAATGAGCATTTCGCGAAGTTTAGGTCCCGCGCCGCCTTTCATGTCGTACTGCTGAAGTTCCTCGGCGATGAGTTTTCGCCTTTCGTCGTCGATGACGCCGCGTCCCTTGAGGACCTCCGCGACGTCCCAGCATTCGTCGCGGTTGAAGCAGAAGACGAGCGCGGGCGTATAGCGTTCGTCCTCGGTTCCGGCGCACATCGATTCGAGCTGTTCCGCGAGCAGTTTGTCGCCGACCCAGACGTAGACGAGCGGGACTTTGCGCTCCGACGACTGGACGAGCGTCAGGTTACGATTAGAGGTTTTGCGAAGCCAGCTAACGAACTCCACCGCGTTGCCGACGGTGGCGGAGATAAGGAGCGTCCGAACGTGCGGGGGGAGGAGTCCGAGCGCAAATTCCCACACGACGCCGCGTTCCGGGTCGGAGAACTGGTGAAATTCGTCCATGACGACGGCGGAGACGTCGTCAAAGGAGAAATGCGATTCCGTCGGATAGAGGTCGTCCTCTTCCTCAAAATCTTCAGGAACGACGGGGACGACGGGGACGGCGGGCGCGCTTGTGGTTTCGAAGAGAGAAGGACGCTTGTTCTTCTCCAACTCTTCCCAGGAGACGGCGAGCGATTTTTTCGCGGTTAGCTCCGCGGCGGAAAGCCTCTTGTCGGGGGGCGCGTCGACGGAAGTCTCAATTCGCGGCGCGGATTCGTTTTTCTTGGCGAACGCGTCGAAAGCGTCGGAAGAGAGCAAACGGTTGAAGAGAATCTCGGCGACGACGACCAGAATCTTCGCGTCGACGTTTTCGCGACGGTTTCCGGTGACGAGTCCGACGCAGGAGCGGTCGAATCCCCAGCGCTCCGCCGCGTTTTGCATTTCGACGTACTTCTGCTCCGTGAGCGCGATTAGGGGCGTGGTATAGTACGCGCGCTTGCCCGTCCGCAACGCCTCGTAGAGCGCGGCCTCGGCGACGACCGTTTTTCCCATGCCGGTCGGCGCGCAGACGAGAACGCCCTGATCGGAGCCAAACCAAGAAAGAATCGCCTCTTCTTGGAAAGGATAGGGGGAGAATGGGAGCGTATCGAGGTATTCGACAGCGATTTCGTCGCGAGAGGGCGGCGCGTTCTCGCCCGCGTCGACGTTTTCGACGCCGCGTTGTTCTTCGGGGAGGGCTGAATCCATATCGACCTTTCAGAGCGCGTCGCGTTCCCATTGGACCGACCGACGTCGCGGCGAGAGTCGCGCGTCCGAGCGGTCGCCGGGAAGAAGGAAAGACGCGCGTTCAAAACACGTAAAATAGCGCAGAGCGTCCGATAGTAATATTAACTTTGGCGTTCGTCGCGTCAAGAGGGCGCCGGGGCGCGCGTCGCCGCGTTGGCGCGCGGAAATAAGACAATGGCGTCAAATATGCCTTGCGAAGAACGGCTCGGAACGTCTCCGTACTTTACCGTCGTCCGCTCCCGCGTATAATTGGCGTCGGGCGCTTCAAGGGGCGCCGCGTTCTGTTAGCGAAGCTTCTTACGTTCATTGAAAGGACGCTTTATGGCGATTAGTTTGACGAAACGCGCCGCCGAGGAAGTGAAGAAGATCATGGAAGCGCAGAGTCTTGCGCCGGAAACAGTTCTTCGAACGGTCATCGTGGGCGGCGGATGCAGCGGCATGCAGTACACGCTGGGCTTCGATACGAAGTTTGACCCCGAAATCGACGCGAAGTATGTTTCCGACGGAGTTCCGATCGTCGCCGAGAAGAAGTTTGCGCTCTTTCTCGACGGCGCGAAGATCGACTTCCTCGACACGCCTTCCGCGAAAGGGTTTTTGATCGAGAACCCTGCGTTTCCGTCCGGCGCGGGCTGCGCCGGATGCGGCCACTGAGACGTCTGAGCGCGCGGCGTTTTAAAACTCGTCGCGCCGACTTTTGTTTGGCATAGATCGAACGCCTTTCGTTTCTTTCGAGACCGGGCGTTCCGCAACAATAGAAGGAGAGTCGATCAAGCGACCGACGACTGCGCGTTATGGCTCAGGATTACTATAAGATATTAGGCGTTTCAAAGAACGCGTCTCAAGACGATATCCAGAAGGCGTATCGAGATCTTGCGCGAAAATACCACCCGGACCTCAATCAAGGGGACCCGGAAGGCGCGAAAAAGAAGTTTCAGGAAGTTCAAGAAGCGTTTGAGACGCTCAAGGACCCTGAAAAGAGAAAACAGTACGATCAATTTGGGAGCGCGTATCGGCAGTTTGGCGCGGGCGGTCCCGGAGGATTCAACGGAGGAACGACGTTCAAATGGTCGTCGGACGGCGGCGCGAATTTCAACATGGACGACATTCTTCGCCAGTTTACGGGGGGCGGCGGAGGCGGGAATCCTTTCAGCGGGTTTGGATTTGGCAAACGTTCGCGTCGTCCGACGAAGGGCGCCGACTCCGAGGCGTCGATAAAAATACCTTTCAAAACGGCGATTCTCGGCGGAAAGATGCCGATATCGGTTCACGACCCGATTTCGGGCAAGAACGCGCAGATCGATTTGGATATTCCCCCCGGCTCGGCGCAGGGCGACGTCGTTCCGCTCAAGGGGTACGGTCAACCCGGCGCGAACGGCGGACCGCGGGGCGATCTGTTGATCAAGCTGAAAGTCGAGCCGCATCCATACTACACTCGCGACGGGAAAGATCTTCGCGTCACGCTTCCGATCACGATTCCGGAGGCGGCGCAGGGGGGCAAGATTGACGTCCCGACGCCTTACGGAACCGTCGCGGTCAAGATTCCCGAGGGCGCGACGACGGGGACTAAACTGCGCATCAAAGGATTTGGCGCGCGGACGGGCAAAGGGCTTGACGGCGATCTTTACGTCGTCTGCGAACTTCATTCCCCGAAGAAGTGGCGTAAAGAAGACCTCGAAAAACTGTCGAGCATGAAGTTGGACATGCCGGAGCTTCGTTCTAAATTTGAGTTCTGATTTCGGTCAAAAAGCCTAACTTTGCGTTAGGCTTTTTGAATTTGAGAAGTTGCGCAATTTGACAAATGTAGCAATTTAATAGGAACGCGGCGAGCTAAGTTCCCTTAAAATTTCTAAAAGGCGTCGTTTTTCATTGACGCCGCGCCGGGCGCGTTATAGAATTAATCTCGAGCGTATTGGCGTCGGAGCGTTTTTTCGGGGTTGATTCGCGTCCTAGAGTGGAATTTAAAAGAGCGCCAACGAGGCGTCGCCATTGTTTGCGCGGTCTCGCCGGGCGGCGTTTTTAGTGCGAGCGTCGCGCCGATCGGCGTCGAAGGAGATCATACTCATGCGGAATACGGGCGTAACCGTCTCCCTTGTCGTCTTTATGGTTTTGTCGCTGATTTTAGGCGTGACGACCTACATTGGCGCGAAGGGGACGTCGGAAAAGAAGATGCAGGTCGCGTCCGCGAAGAAGGCGACGTCGGAAGCTCAGACGTTGAATTCTTCGATGAAGAGCGACCTCAAGAGCATTAAAGACAAACTCGGCTACGAAGCGGTCGAGGACAATAATCAGCTCGTCGAGACGATGAAGACCGACGTGACCGCGGCGCTTGGCGCCGTCGAGGACGCCGCCTCCTATCGCGACGCGGTCGTTCGTCTTTCCGACAATTTCAAGCGCAAGACCGAAGAGCTTAAGAGTTACCAGGAGCAACAGGCGGTCGCCGAGCGCCTTGCCGATTCCCAGAACACGATGACGGAGAATCAGCAGACCCAGTTTTCTGAAATGGAGACCACGTTGCAAGGCGAGCATGACGACAATCTCGCCGCCGCGCGCAAAAGTTACGGGGATCTCACCACTAGCTTTAACGAGCAAAAGACGGAACTCGACGACCTAGTCGCCAAAACGGAGACCGATATTCGCGCCGCGAAGCAGAAGACCGCCGACTATAAGGAAGCCGCCGATAAGTTTGAAGAACTCAACAGGGCGCTCAGCGACAAGGTCGACGACCTTGCCAACGCGGACTTCACTCGTTCCGACGCGACGGTTGTTTACGCCGACCAGTTCTTGAAGACGGTGCGTTTGAACGTCGGCGAGAGCGACGGGCTTCGTCCGCTCACGACGTTCAATATCTACAAGCCGACCGCGCTCGATATGGATAAAGAGGTCCCGAAGGGGAGCGTCCAAGTCGTTCGCAGTCTTGGCGAGCACCTTTGCGAAGCTAAGATTCTCGAAGACGAGATGTCGAATCCGATCTCGGCGGGCGATCTTGCTTACACGCCTCTGTGGCGTCCGGGCAAGGTCATCAAGTACGCGCTTGACTACGGGCTCGATATGGACGGAGACAACCTGAGCGACCTTGACCAGATTATCAACATTATCCAGTCGTCGGGCGCGGAGGTCGTCGCGTTTATCGACGACGAAGGAAAGATCAACGGCGAGATTACGGACGACGTTTACCGCGTCGTTCGCTCCGACGTGAACATTTCCGATCTGCTAGCGCATGATTCGACCCGCAACGACGCGGCGCGCGAAGCGTTGCAACGCCTTGAGCAAGGGTTCCTCGACAGCGCGAAGAAGGTCGGAGTCGAAGAGATTTTCCTTTCTGACTTCCTCAAATCGATCGGATATAAAGAAACGGCGAAGATTACTCGGTATCGCGACCGTCACGGGGTCGATCTCCAGGACAACGGCGTGGTTCTTCCCGATTCGTCGACGGGCGTCGTCGCGCCGAAGTATGGGATTGAACCGGACAAGGCTCCGGAGTCGACTGGGGTCGTCGCGCCCGCGTACGTCAAGGATTCGCAGCCCGCGCCGGTTTCGGAAGGCAAGGTAAGCGACTACTATTTCCGCAAACGCGACGTTAAGAAGGGCGAGTAAAGCGCTTCGGCGTCCGACGGCGTTTTTTTGAGACGCAGGCCCGGTTTCCTCGAAGGGAATCGGGCCTTTTTTCGCGCGTTTGCGCCTTGGATTGCGCGCGGCGCGCGGAACGCTGTGACAAATGTAGGAATTTACGGGAAAAGAGGAGAGAGGAAAACTGAAATTTCTTAAAAAAAAAGGCTATTTCATTGACGCCAAAGGGCGTTCCGAATAAAATTTACGGTAAGGGCGCCATCGCGTCCTTGCAAAGCGCGCTCGTTCCGTCGAAACGTCGCGTTTTACGCGCGACGCGAGGAGCGGCGCGAATCCGAACGCAGAGTTCGGTTGCGGGCGAGTCGCAACGAATCGGAACGCGTCGATTGGGCGGTTCGACAGCCGACGCTGAAGGAGATTCTTTCATATGAAAAATCAGGGCGAGATCATTAGCCTCATCGTGTTTGTCGTCTTAACGCTGGCTTTGGGCGTGACCACGTACTTCGGTTTTAAGGGGCTGGGCGAGCAGAAAGCGGCGTTAGCGACCGCGCAGGGCGAGCTTCAAAACGTGCAGAACGAGAATTACGCTCTTTCAAACGAGTTTGCCGCCGTTAAGGAACGACTTGGTTTTGATCCTGCGTTTAAAGGTTCTGAGATCGTCGCCGCGATGACGGCGGACGTCGAAGGGGCGCTCGGCGCGCAGGGCGCTAACAAGACGTATAAAGACGCGATCGCCGATCTTCGGAAGAACATCGCGTCGCTTGACAAGCAGATCGCCGACCTTGCCGCCGATCGCGATTCCAAGATTCGCGACGCCAACGCGTCGGTCGAACAGGCGCAGGACCAGCAGACGCAATTCGCCTCGAACGTCGCCAAGGCGCAAACCGATCAGAACGCGTCTCTTGCGACGGCGCGCGAAGATTACGACAAACTCACGAAGAGTTTCGTCGACCAGACGAAGCGATTCGACGACGTCAACCGTCAGGCGCGCGACGCCGTGCTCGAAGCGAACGCGGAGACGGAGCAGAATCGCGCGACGGCCAATCGTTACGCCGATATTAACCTAGACCTGAGCCGTCGCATCGACGAGCTTTCCAATCCGAATTTCGAACGCGCCGACGGCTCGGTGGTTTACGCCGATCAAGTCGCTAAAATGGTCCGACTCGATATCGGCGCGGACGACGGAGTTCGTCCGCTTATGGCGTTTACCGTCTATCCGCCCGAGATTTTTGAGGAAGGCGGGGTCGGGAGCAAAGGTCGCGTTCAGGTAGTTCGCTCGCTCGACGCGCATACCTGCGAAGCGAAGATTCTCGAGGACGACTCGACTACTCCGATTCAGCCGGGCGATCTCATTTACACGTCGTTCTGGAAACCGGGCGAATTTGAGAATTACGCGCTTTCGTGTCGACTTGACGTGAACGGCGACAATCTCAGCGATCTCAACGAGCTGATTAACCTGATCGAGTCCAATGGGTTCAAGGTCGCCGCGTACGTCGACGATTCCGGCAAAGTTCACGGGAAGATTACGCCGGAAGTGACGCGCGTCGTCGTTCCGAACACGCCGCTTTCGTCTCTTCTTGCCGCAGATTCCGAGCTAAACGACGAGCAGCGTCAGGCGATTGCCGACGCGGACAGTCGATTCCTCGCCGACGCGAAAGCGAACGGCGTTCGCGAGACGCGTCTTTCCGAATTCCTCGTGCGCATGGACTACAAGGCGACCGATCAGGTCGTCCGCAACGCGAAGGCGTCGTCTAAGAAAGATTCCTATGGGGTTGGGGTTGCGAACGAGCCTACCGCGCCGATTTTTAACGCGCGTCGCGTCGCGCCGGGCGTGAGTTCGCAAGGCGTTCTCGTCGAGATGTCGCCGGAAAACGACGCGGCTGCCGAAGCGGATTCCGAGTCGGTTGATCGCTATTTCCGGAAGCGCGCTCCCAATCTATGATTCGTCTACGGGTCAGGATTTGAAACGTTTCCTGACGGTCGATTTCGGACTTCAAGACCCGTTTCTTCGCCGTCGGGAAACGGGTCTTTTCTTTTCGTTCTTCGAACGAGTCGTTGGAACTTGCGCGCGCGCGTTGCTCTAGCTTTGGCATGTTTTTACATGAGCAAAGATTTCAGTAGTTGATAAGTTAGCGGGTATAGGGAAGATAAATGTGGTTTAGTCTTTGGTTTAATCCTTACCAGCTTTTCTTCGTTATGTTCTATGCGGTGGTTCAGGGAGTCGCCGAGTTTTTGCCGATTAGTTCGTCGGGGCACCTCGTTCTAGTCGCGCAGCTTTTCAATTTGCCATACGACGTAACGCTTACGATTCTTCTGCACGCGGGGACGCTTCTCGCCGTAGTCCTGTATTACGCGCGCGACGTAATTAATGCGTGTTTCAAGACTCCGCGAGTAGCGTTTCTCGTGATTGTAGGCTCGATTCCTACGGCGGCCATCGCCTTTTCAATCCTAAAGTTCGCGCCGTTTCTTGAAGAGAACTTGTTGCTTACGGGCGTTCTTTTTATCGTTACCGGCGTCATTCTCGCAACGGTGATGCGCGGTTACTGTCGGGATGCGGAAGTAGAAGATTACTACGATCAGATCGAGAATTCCGACGAGAACGACGACATTGTTTCGATTCCGTTGAAGACCGAAGAGACCATGACTTGGTTCGACGCGATTCTTATCGGGCTAGCGCAGGGGTTTGCAGTACTGCCCGGTCTTTCGCGAAGCGGCGTGACGATTTCAACGGCGTTGTGGCGCCGTTTTGATCGCGAGTGGGCGGCGAAATTTTCCTTTCTACTCTCGATCCCTGTGATCGCCGGAGGCGCTTTGTACGAACTGATCGGATTTTACAAGTGGGCTCCGGGCGACACGCTATCTGAAAAGATCTTTAACCATCCGTACTTTACCCTTTATCTCTGCGCGGCGGGCGTGAGTTTTATCGTCGGTTGGTTTTCACTGTCGGTTCTCATGCGTCTCTTGCGCGACGGCAATCTCCATCGGTTCGCATGGTGGCTCTTCATTGTCGGTCCGGCGACGATCGGCTTCTGGTGCCGTTTGCACTGGGATATAGTTTCGCCGTACTTTGCGCCGATTATCGAACCAATAGAACAGCTAATAATGCATTTTCAAACGACGGCTCCGCCGATCCTTAATTGAGACGGCGAATCGGAATTTGAGAAAACGGCGCCTTTATCCGGTTTATTCAACGCGCTTGAGCGTGTATAATGTCGGCGGTTGATTTGCGCGGGAACGGGACGTTTCCGTTTGATTTGTCGAAGCGAGAGGCATAGGAAAAAAGATGAACGTTTTGGTGGTCGGCAACGGCGGTCGCGAGCATGCGCTTGCATGGAAACTAGGTCAAAGTCCCAAAGTCAGCAAGGTATACGTCGCGCCAGGAAACGCCGGCACGGCGCTCGACGCGGAGAACGTCGCTATTTCGCAAGACGATTATCCCGCGCTCATTCAGTTTGCCAAAGAACATAAGATCGGCTTGACCGTCGTCGGACCGGAGGCGCCGCTCGTCGGCGGACTCGTCGACGCGTTTATCGCCGAAGGTCTTCGCGTCTTCGGTCCGAATAAGAAGGCCGCGCAAATGGAAGGAAGCAAGATCTTCTGCAAGGAGGTCTTGAATCGCGCGCTTGTTCCGACGGCGCGAAGCCAAGCGTTTGACAACCCGGACGACGCGTACGAGTATCTGCGCGCGACGGATCAGGACGGTTACGTCGTCAAGGCGGGAGGTCTTGCCGCCGGAAAGGGCGTCGTCGTCTGCGGTACGAAAGAGGAAGCGTTTGAAGCCGTTCGTCAGATTGCCGAAGAACGCGCGTTCGGCGCCGCCGGCGATCACTTTCTGATCGAAGAGCGTCTTGTCGGTCAAGAAGCGAGCGTCCTCGCCATTACCGACGGACAGACGATCATGACGCTCCAGCCCGCCCAAGATCATAAAGCCGCTTACGACGGCGACCTCGGACCGAACACGGGGGGCATGGGCGCGTACTGCCCCGCGTCTCTCGTCGACGACCGGAAACTCCACTGGATCGAAGAGAAGATTCTGCTCCCGACCGTCTTCACGCTCAACCGCATGGACACGAAATTCAAGGGCGTCCTCTACGCCGGTCTTATGATGACCCCGCAAGGTCCCCGCGTGCTCGAGTACAACGCGCGATTCGGCGATCCCGAGTGTCAGCCTCTTCTTTTCCGCCTTAAGACGGATCTTTACGACGTTATGCAGGCGACGGTTGACGAGCGGCTCATGGCGCTCGCGCCGCTAGAGTGGGACGAGCGTCCGGCGGTCTGCGTCGTCATGGCGAGCAAGGGCTATCCCGGCTCTTACGAAAAAGGCTTTGAAATCTTTGGGCTCGACGAGGCGGCGAAACTGCCCGACGTCAAAGTTTTCCACGCGGGCACGAAGGTCGACGAAAACGGAGTTGTTCGCACGAACGGCGGTCGCGTTCTCGACGTCGTGGCGCTTGGCGACACGGTCGCGGACGCGAAGCGCAAAGCGTACGAAGCGGTTGCTAAAATCCATTGGGAAGGCTCGTGGAGCCGTTCCGATATCGCGGACAAAGAAATCAAAGCGACGTCCGGAACGTCGGCTTCCTGACGGATTCTCCGCGAATGTTTCGCGAACTTCGGGGCGGGGAATATCGCGTCGTTTGATTTGCGCGAGCGACGCGGTTGTTAAAGCGCTAGGTTTCAAAGTGTTTTTGAGAGACGTATTATGATCGACGCGTTAGAACGCAACGTTCCGCATTGGGATTATCCCGAATACAAGACCGGCGAGGAGGTCGCGCTCTTTATTCCCTGTTTTGTCGACCAGTTTTTCCCCGAAGCGGGAATCGCGACGGTCAAAACGCTCGAGAAACTCAATATCCCCTGCGTCTATCCCGAAGATCAAACCTGTTGCGGTCAGCCGGCGTTCAATTCCGGATATTGGAAAGAGGCGGCGAAGGTTGTTAAGAAGTTCCACAACGTCTTTAAAGATCATAAGTGGATCGTCACGCCTTCGGCGGCGTGCGCCGCGATGTGCCGCGTCTTTTTCAAAGAATGTTTGCCCGACTCTCCCGAGGCGGAGACGGGGAAGCGCGTTTACGAGTTGCATGAATTTCTTGTGAACGTCTTGCATAAAACGGACTTCGGCGCGAGTTTTCCGCATAAGGTTTCGCTCCATATCGGGTGTCACGGGCGGCGCGAGCTGGGAATCGCGGCGGCGGTTCACACGCTCATGACGAATATTCGCGGACTCGAATATATTCCGCTTCCGAACGTCGAGGAATGTTGCGGATTCGGCGGCTCGTTCAGCGTCAAAATGCCGGGGACGTCCCTTGCGATGGGTCAGAAGAAGGTCGCCAATATTCGCAAGGTCTACGAGCAGGGCGTTCGCCACATCGTGACGACGGATATGAGCTGCGCGATGCATTTCGGCGGGATCATGCGGCGCGAGCCGGATCTCAAAGAGATCAAGATTCACTATCTCGCCGAGTTGCTCGCGGAATAGCGGCGCGACGACGCGGACGCTTGGCGGCGCGATTCGGAGGAACGATGCGCTATCTCGACCTTTCGCAACCGATTAACGAGGGGATCCCGGTCTATCCCGGCGATCCCTTTTTTGAATCGCGCCCCTTTGCGGAGCATGAGACGGACGGGTTTCACGGGACGCGTTACGTCGTCGGCTCGCATCTCGGAACGCACCTTGACGCGCCGTTTCATTTCTTTCTCGACGGCGAATCACTCGACGCGTTTCCCGTCGAATTCTTCAGCGGTCAGGCGGCGTGTCTCAACCTCGCGCCCCTTGTCGGACCCGATTCGACCAGAAATCGCGAGCGCGCCGACCTTTCGCGCCCCGTCGCGCTGACCGTCGACGACCTCGCGCCCTTCGAGCCGATCTTCGAATCCGCGCCGATCGTTCTTCTTCGCGTCGGCTGGTCGTCCCGCGTCGGAACCGCGGGGTATTACGACGACTTCCCGTCCCTTTCCCCCGACGTCTGCGATTGGCTCGCCGATTACCCGAAACTTCGAATTCTCGGACTGGAAACGCCGTCTCTCGTCGCGACGTCAGGCGACCCCGCGATCGCTTCCGAACCCGAGACGACCCCGACCGCCGCCGCTAAATTCGACCCGGAATTAGACGAGTTTCTTCCCCAAGACCGCGCGCCGATCGAAAACGCCCCGCCGTCGACGACGAATCGCGGCGCGGAGACGCTCGCTCGCCCCCTCGACGAGCTTGAACTTCTCGCCGACGCCGAATGTCATCGGATTCTTCTCGGTCGACGGCCGCCGATTCTCATTCTTGAAGGACTCGTCAACCTCGAGTCTCTTCCGACATACGAGCGTCCGGAAGACGGCGCCCCCGTCGCCGTCGCCGCGGAGCGCGCCTTCGAACTCTCCTGTTACCCGCTTCCCATACTCGGCGCCGACGGATGCCCCGTCCGCGCCGTCGCCCGAATCGAAAGCCCCATTGAAACTTCGTAACGCCATGAAAAGACGGAGCCTACGCATTCTTGCGGCGGTAATCGTCGCGCTTGTCGCCGTTCAGCCCTGTGTTGCGCAACGGACGGAAATCAAAGGATCCGGTTCCGACC
>CAMZHY010000068.1 GCA_947307005.1 uncultured Planctomycetaceae bacterium | reverse complement strand
TCTACCGCTTCATGATCGAAGACCAAAAAGAACGTATTTCCTACACGATTGGAGTCCCCGACGAGAAGAAGGAACGCGCGGAGGACGAGAACACGATGAAGTTCCTCGAGTGGCTCAAGACTCAGCCGCTTATGAAGGCGCACATCAGCGGACACCTGCACGTGAACCACGTCGATCAGTATTCCGAGCACGCGAAGCAGTACGTCGTCGGGGGCAACTTCAAAGGCGACGTTTACGTCTATCATTTCGAATGACGCGGAACGCGGAGATGACGGGAACAGGATCGTCCGAAATACAATTTCGTCCGACGGCGCCGCTGGCGAACCTTCGGAGTCGCGCCTCGTTGTATCGGGAGCTTCGGTCGTTTTTCGACGAGCTTGGGTTCGTCGAAGTCGCGACTCCGGCGCTTTCGCGCGACGTCGTCGTCGACCGTTTCGTCGAATCGATCCCCGTCGTCGTCCCGCGCTGCTGGCTTGAGCGCGACGACCTTGTATCGCGGCGTTTTGACGACGCGGAGACGGCGCGGCGCATGTCGGAGACGTTTTATCTCCAGACGTCCCCCGAGTTCGCGATGAAACGCCTCGTCGCTTCGGGGATGGACGCGATTTACCAGCTCGCGCCCGCGTTCCGTCGCGGCGATCGCGGAACGACGCACAACGTCGAGTTCACGATGCTCGAATGGTATCGCGCCGGGGACGATTATTCGGCGGGACGCCGACTCCTCGCCGATCTTATCGAAAGCGTCGCGTCGGCGTTTTACGCGCGGACGGGGATCGCGCCGCAAACTTGGTCGCGCCGTCGCGCGGTCGAACGCCCCTTTGGCGACGTTTTTCTCGAGTCGACGGGAATTGATCCGCATCGTTGCAAGATCGACGACCTTCGCCGTTTTGCGGATCGGCGCCGGATCGTCTATCCTGATTCATACGCGGATTCCGACGGTTCGACGACGCGCGACGACTGGATCGACCTCGTTTTCTCCGAAGCTGTTCAGCCGACGTTAGGATTCGACGCGCCGACGATCCTGTATGATTATCCTGCGTCGCAGTCGCAACTTGCGCGCGTTGGAGTCGTCGACGGACGCGAGGTCGCGCGGCGCTTTGAACTGTTTGTTTGCGGACTCGAACTTGCCAACGGTTACGACGAACTGCTCGATTCCCGCGTTTTGCGCGATCGAATCGGCGTCGTTTCCGAGGAACGGCGCCGCGACGGATCGCCCGAACTTCCGCGCGAATCCCGGCTCCTCGCGGCGATGGACGCGGGACTGCCGCCGTGTTCCGGTTGCGCGCTCGGCGTCGATCGTTTCCTTTGCGTTCTCATCGGCTCTGAACGCGTCGACGACGTCGTCGCTTTTCCCATAGAGATCGCTTAAATTTTTCGACTTGTTTTGCAGGGTTGTTATGTCGCCATTCCCGGCTTCTTCCGACGCTTTGCGTCAATACTCTCCGAGCGAAGTCGTCGACGACATTCTTCTGTCGACGGTCGACGGGGTCGGCCCCCTTACCGCCGAGCGGCTCGTCGAGCGTTTTGGATCGGCGGGCGAGGCGTTGCGCGCGCCGGTTTCCGAGCTAGTTCAAGTGGAGAAAGTCGGCGAGGCGCTTGCGCGTAAGATCGCGACGGCGCGAGAATCGGTCGACGCGGCCGCAATCGTTCGTTTTTGCGAAGAGAACGGAATCGCCGTCCTGACGCTCCGCGACTCGCGTTATCCGAGCCGTCTGCGAGAAATTGCGAACCCGCCGCGGCTTCTCTACGTTCGCGGCGAGATTAAACCGGAGGACAGTCGCGCGATCTCGATCGTCGGGACGCGATCGGCGACGACTTACGGTCGTTCGCAGACGACCCGGCTTGTTCGCAAACTCGTCGAGGCGGGCTTTACGATTGTGAGCGGTTTAGCGCTGGGAATCGACGGCTACGCGCACAGGGCGGCGCTCGACGCGCGAGGACGCACGATCGCCGTCTTGGGGGGCGGCGTGGCGCGAATCTATCCCCGCGAACACGAAGACCTCGCCGCGCGCGTCATGAACGCGGGCGCTCTTGTGAGCGAATACCATCCGCTAACGACGCCCCTCTCGGGAAACTTTCCGGCGCGCAATCGTATCGTGAGCGGACTCTCTATTGGAACGCTCGTGATCGAGTCTGGCAAAAAGGGCGGTTCGATGATAACGGCGCGTTTCGCCGCCGAACAGAATCGCGAGCTATACGCCGTCCCGGGACCGGTCGACAGTCCCGTTTCACAAGGGTGTCACGAGCTGATTCGCGACGGCGCGATTCTCGTCGAATCCGTCGAAGACATTCTTTATTCGCTCCCCAGCTACGAGATCAAACCAGTGATTCTCGACGAGCTCAGGCGCGAAGACGACCGCTTTGCGGAGGGAACAGTCGGAATTTCCGAACGTTCCGTCGCGTCGATTGCGCGCCCTCCGAAAACGTCGTCGAAAGCCAAATCAAAGACAAAGCGATCGGCGAAAGAATCGGAGGATAAAAACTCGCTTCTTCCGGAGCCGGAGCCGACGCCGAAACCGCTCCCGCCGTTAAACGATCTCGAGCGTCAAATCGTCGAAATCGTCGGCGACAAAACCGTTTCCATCGACGAAATTATTCGCGCCGTCAATCTTCCCGCGTCAAACGTCCTCGGGACGATCACGGCGCTTGAATTTAAACAGGTTCTCCGACGTCTCGAGGGCGCCGCCGTCGCGCGAAAATAGCGCGGCGCGGCGACGCGCGGACGTCAAGCGATCATATGAACAAGAAAATCATCTGCGCGTTTTTGGGTTTTGTCGCTCTCCTTCTCGGCGTCGGCATGCTCGTCTGCATGGTTTGGGGATTGCCCGTTTTGGGGGGCGGTCCCGAAGAGATTCCCGCGTGCAAAGCGCTCCATTTTTCCGCGCTGATATGCTTTGTCATCGGCGGCGTTTTCAGCGTTTTAGGGCGAGGGTACGACACGGAACGACTTTATCTTCGCGAGGCTTTCGCGTGCGTTTCGCTTTGCTGGGTTCTTTCCGTGCTGCTCGGCGCCATGCCTTATATCTTCGCAAAGGTCGAGCGACGCGAGGGGGTTCCCGTGACGATATGCGACGCGATTTACGAATCGACTTCGGGAATCACGACGACGGGCGGCACGATTTTCGAGGATCTTGAAAATCCGGAGACGCTTCCTCGAACAATCCTCTTCTGGCGCAGTTTGACGCACTTTCTCGGCGGTCTTGGGATCATGTGCTGCTTCGTCGTGTTCTTAGGAAAGGGCGCGAGCGGCAAGGCGGTTCTGAAGGTCGAGCATCTTTTTTCCGGCAACCTTCCGTTTGCGAAAATGCGCCAGCTCGCGTTTTCGCTTTTTACGATCTACATGACGCTGTGTTTGGCGTGCGTCTTTTGGTTCAGATCCTGCGGCATGACGTCTTACGACGCGATCTCGCACGCGTTCTCCGTCGTCGCGCTCGGAGGGTTCGGAACGCATAACGACAGCGTCGGCTTTTTCATGAGACAAGAAAAAGTCCACGCGATTCCGCTCGTCTATGGGATGATCTTTTTCATGGTCGTCTCTGGGATGAACTACTGGCTCCTCTACTGGGCGTCGCGCGGCTCGTTTAAAAAACTCTGGAACGACGCCGAATGGCGATTCTACATCCTCTCGCTTGTGGTCGTCGCGGTTCTTACGTCTTTCCTTGGCGCGTTCCAGGGCGGATTTATTCTAAGAGATCGTTTGCCGCCGCCGGAGTCCCCGGAAGCGGTCGTCGTTTCCGCAGACCCTATCGTTTTCGGTCTTGAAGACGAAACTTCGTCGGAGGCCCCCTCGGCGGAGGCCGCTGGTATTGAAGTCGTCGACGACTATGGAAAAGAATGGCGCGAGAGTTCGCATTGTCGAAACTGTTCCGTCGTTTGCGACGATTGGGAAGACGTCTTTCGCAAATCGCTCTTCCATACGGTCTCGCTCATGACGAGCATGGGATTCGCGACGGAACGCTACGAATGTTGGAGCGGTTCGACGATTCTTCTTTTTATGATCATTATGTTCATGGGCGGCTGTTCCGGCAGTCCTGCCGGAGGCGTTAAGGTCAATCGCATGCTGCTTGCGCTAAGACTCCTGCGCAACGAGCCGGAACGACGCTTTCGTCCGAACGTCGTCAAAACGACGAAATACGGATATGAGAACGTCGATACGGAGACGGCGACGAGCGCGCTGAAGTATTTGGGATATTTCGCGCTCCTGATTGTGATAACGACGGTCGTCGTCTGCGCGGTCGAGCCTGATTCGCTTTGGAGCGAACGCGACCGTCCGCAAATTGAAAAGCTCTTCGATCTCTTCGGCGGCTCGCTGGCAATGTTCGGCAACACGGGGCTGGCGTTCGGCGAATTTGGCGCCGCTGGAAACTACGGGAATCTTTCGGGTTTAACGAAACTGATCTTTAGCTGGGCGATGATCGTGGGACGTCTTGAAATCTGGTGCGTTCTCGCGCTCTTTACGAAGAAATTCTGGACCAACCGTTAACGTTTTTTAGGAACCGTAACAACGTTCCCGTCGGTCCTTTCGGAGAATCGGCGGGAACTTGCGCGTTGTCAATGAAGCGCTTCGGCGTCACGGATTGACGCGGATTGCGGCGAGCGTCTTGAGGACGGCTTCGATTTCGTCGGACGCGAAGGCGCCGGAATTTCTCAAATACTCCTCGACGGGTTTCTGCGATTTCTTCATGAAACGAGCGCGCGCGCTCGCGTTGAACCAGACGACGAGGAGCGCCGCGTAACCGACGCAGGCGCTCGGGAGAGACGCGCCCATAATCGCGAACGCGAGCGCGCAGAACGCGCCCCAGAAGAACCAAGTCGCCGCCGCGTCGAGCTTGGCGAGCGCCGCGAGCTTTTCAGGCGCGTCGCGATAAGCGAGCGCCTCCGCGCCGGCGCTGAGCGCGCGCGCGACGGAATACGCGTCGACGCAACCGTACGCGTCGGGACTGAGACGAACGCTATTTCTCTTTTTATCGAACGCGTTCACGAGATATTCGTCCCCCTTTTCGACGGGAACGTCGTCGATTTTATTCGCGCGGAGGAAATCCGCGGCCGCCTTTTCCGATTGAAGCGAAGTCGGCGTCTTGACGGCGATTTTGAATTGACGCCGCGCTCTGGAAGCAAGCGTTCCGCGCGCCGCGAGCGCGACTGCGGCTGGAATTGCGTAAACGCATGATTGAACGATGGTTGCCAAAATAATCATTTATTTCTTCTTTCGTCTTCTTTAGAAAAAATTCGCGAACGACGCCGTCGCGACTTTTGAGGCCGGTTGACGCGTCGGAACGTGTTAGAGAGAAAAAACGGATTCGGAAAGATCAATTCAGAAGAACGAGAATGAAGAGCCAAAGAGGCCTCGGCGAGGTCTTTTCACGCCATAGACGCGAAAAAAGCTCTAGACTTACGTGAAATCGGTCGCAGAGAAAGCGGAAAGAAGCGCGAAACGACGGTTGACGCTCCAAAGAGGAGCCGCCGCGCGAAGAACGGGCGACGCGCGCTAGCCGGAAACGTCCGAGGCAGCGCGTTCGTAGTCGCAGGGTTTCGGAAAGGCTCGCGCTAGAGTCGCCGACAATAGCGGAGAGGCGAGGAATCGCGTTCTGCGAACTTTCCGTCGGCGTCGACGGGACGCCGCTCACCGAAACAAAGGATTGTTCGCGAATCGTTCGATTCGTTTCGACAAAGACGTTCAACGCCGCCGCCAGCGCGAAGAAAAAAACGACGACAAGCTCGAATCGCGACAAACCGGAATTCCGTTCGCGCGAGCGAGTTTGGGCGCTTTCGATTTCGAAGTTCGCAAACGTTTGCATTGACCGCGGGATTGAACTTATAAGGGAACGTTTTCGACGTCCGAACGAACAGACGTCTTTCAACGAAGGACGCGCGCGACGAGCGCCAGACGCGAATGATAACGTTTTTAAGGGCGTTTGCAAGCGCCGGTCCTTTCTTGCAGATTATTTCAGATTTCGCGACGCGTCGCGAAATCTTCTGGCGACGTCCGCCAATAAAATGACGCGCGCGTCTGTTTTTAGGGCGGGGTGAAGCGTATAATAAATTGAAGTTTAGCGCTTTTTGTCGTCCCCGATTTAAGAGAAAGGCGAGCAATGCTTCGACGATTGGCATTTTTGGCGACGTTTTTAATTCTTACCGTTCCGGCGATCGTATACGGCGCCTCCGAAACGATTTCGCTCGACGGAACATGGCGCGTTTGTCAAGACGCGAACAATGTCGGTCGAAAAGAAGCGTGGTTTCGCGGCGCGCTTCCTGAAACGAGCGAAATTGCCGTTCCCGGCGTTCTTCAGGAGGTTTACCGGGAATATCACGGCGTCGTTTGGTACGAGCGCGAGTTTGCGACGCCGGAGAATCCGAACGCTGGCGGACGCGCGATTCTGCGGTTTTGGCAAGCGGAATATCGCGCCGACGTTTGGCTCAACGGCAAACCGCTTGGCGCTCACGAGGGCGGCGAAGAGAAGTTTGAACTCGACGCGACCGCCGCGCTCAATCCGGTAGGGACGTCTAACCGTCTTACCGTTCGCGTTTTGAACGCCGCCGATCAACCGATCGACGGTATTTCCCTAGCGAATATCCCAAGTCGCAACAATACGAACGCGATTACTCCGGGCGCAGGCTACGCGTCCGGCGGGCTGGTCGATTCAGTCGAACTCGTTATGGCTCCCGCGATACGAGTCGTCGATCTTCATCTGCTTCCCGACTGGAAGACGGGGCGAATCGAGGTCCGCGCGACGGTTGATAACGGGACGACTCAGCCCGCGTCCGTTTCTCTCGAACTTTTCGCGAATCTGATCGACGGCGGCGAAACAACGCGAACGACGAGGGTCGACGCCGTCGCGACGCCGGGCGTCTCGACGATCGTTTCAGGCGTCGTCGTTCCGAACTTTAAGCTCTGGGAACTGAACGACCCGAATCTTTACGCGGTTACGGCGCGTCTTGTCGACGAAACGGGAACGAGCGACGACCGTTGCGTCGCGACGTGCGGATTCCGCGATTTCCGTTTTGAAAACGGGTATTTCCGGCTCAACGGCAAGCGTATTTACGTCAAATGCTCGCATTCCGGGAGCGACTCGCCGATCACGCATCGCGTTCCGCTTGATCCCGATCTTTACCGCAAGGATATAATCGCGTGTAAGACGATGGGGTTCAACATGATTCGGTATATCGCGGGGACGCCGCGACGGTTCCAGCTCGACCTCTGCGACCGGATCGGTTTCATGGTCTACGACGAATGCCTCGCCGCGTGGCTTTTCGCCGACTGTCCTGAACGCGCGGCGCGCTGGGAGGCGCAGACGAGCGCGATGATTAGACGCGATCGCAACCATCCGAGCGTCGTCGCGTGGGGGTTGCTCAACGAGACGACCGATATCCCTCTTGTTCTTCAGGCCGTCGGATATCTCCGCAAGGCTCGGGATCTCGATCCGAATCGATTGATCTTTCTCAACAGCGGCGGATTCGACGCTTTTGCCAACGAAAAGCCGCGAACCGCAGATTACGCGATCTGGCGTAAAGTCGGCGGCTCGATTATGCCGGGCGCCGTTAAAAACGAGAAGGACGAGGGCTTTACATTTGACGGAACGACCTGGCCGGCGAATACGTTCGTTCTTCATCCCGGCGACGTTGCAAACGAATATTCCGTCCTCAAATGGGTCGCGCCTGAATCGGGCGCCTATCAGGTCGACGCGCTCTTCCGCGACATAGTCGTCGACGGATCCGCGACGGTCGATATTCGTATGATTAAAGAGGTTAAGGACGGAACGAAGAAAGAGCTATGGAAAGGTTGGCTGAATCTCAACGGTTCAGGAAAGGAAGTCGATCTGACGACGCGCGGCGACGACGAGTCCAACCTGTATCTGATTACCGTCCACACGGCGCTCCTCGAAGGCGCGAACGTTTCGTCGATGGCTCTTTTCGACGTGTTGCGCGAACAGCCTCTCACAATGGTCGTGGAACGCCTTGCGAATCGCGGTCCGATTCGAATTCGAGCGACGTTGGAGCGTGGAACTCGTCCCGACGATATTCTCAACCTCAACGTTCTAAACCGTCGAAAACAGGCGGTTCCTCTCTCTCACTTTATGTCGATGGAACAACTCAAGGCGGAACCCAAGGGAAATCGTCTCAATCCCGAACTCTTCACGTTTGAGGAGGGCGAAGCCCTCGACGTCGTCGTAGGAATCGGAGACAACAGCGGGACGGGCGATTCGACGGCGGTCGAACTGACGCTCGTCGCGCCGAGCGGAACCGTTTACGACGTGAATCGCGACTTCTCTTGGGAACGGAATCCGAACGGCGTCTGGCGTTACGGCTGGCTTCCCGCCGGTCCGGAGCCGAATTTGGACGAGTTCGCTCTCTATGACGTCGGTCAAAAGACCCTAGCGCTCGAACCGATCGGTCGCGTTTCTAATCCCGGCTCCAACCGTTGGGAAAACCTCCTCGCCGACACGCATCCTTACAAGTCCGTTCCGCATACGGCGTCGATCATCCACGAGCTTCGCACTCATTCTAAAGGCGATCTTCCCGTTTTCCTCTCTGAATATGGAATCGGCAGCGCGGTCGATCTCTGGCGGCTTACTCGACTCTTCGAACAGCGCGACGCCGTCGACGCCGCCGACGCCAAGCATTACCGCCAGCGATACGACGGATTCATGAAAGACTGGAAACGTTGGAGGCTTGACGATCTTTTCGCAACGCCCGAGGATTTCTTCCGTCAGGCGATCGCGCTCATGGCGGAGCAACGTCGGATCGGAATCAATGCGATTCGCGCCAACGCCAACGTCGTCGGACACAGCGTCACGGGAACTCACGACCAAGGAATTTCCGGCGAGGGGTTGACGACGATTTTCCGAGAACTCAAGCCCGGAACCGTCGACGCCATGGCGGACGTCTTCGCTCCGCTGCGTTTCTGCAATTTCGTCGAGCCGGTCCAGGCGTACGTTGGGCAGAAGGTCAGGCTTGACGCGGTTCTCGTCAACGAAGACGTTCTCAAGCCCGGCGTCTACCCCGTTCGTTACGTCGTTTTCGGGCCTCGTAACGAGCGCCTTTACGACAAAACGCAGAATCTGACGATTCCCGAACCTCGCGAAGGCGAAGAGAACCCGATGGTCATCCCCGCGCTAAGCGACGTTTTTACGCTCAGCGCGAATTGCTCGACCGGCGAATGCCGTTTTTACGCAGAATTTGTCGAAGGCGCCGCCGCGTCCGGCGGAGTCGAACGTTTTTACGCGTTTGAGCGACGCAAGTTCCCCGGCGTCGGCCAAGGTCGCATTTTTGTCTGGGGCGACGACCCTGATCTGCTCGCTAAACTCAAACAGATCAACATTGAAGCCGCGCCGTTCACGAACGCCGACGGGAGTCCCGCTCTGCTGCAACGCGGCGATCGTCTGATCGTCGGCAAAGCGTGCAACCGTCGGAACGCGGAAGATTTCCGTCGTCTTTACGAGGCGGTTCTCAGCGGCGTCGGGGTCTTGTTCCTTTCGACCGAGCCGCTTGCGGAGGGGAACGACGCGCTGCACTGGCTGCCGTTCCGCTCCAAGGGCGTCGTGAATCGCATGCCGAACTGGCTTTACCATAAGGACGATTGGGCGCGGCGCGACGCGGCGTTTGACGGGCTGGAGTCTGGCGGCGTTCTCGATTACGTTTATTATCGCGACGTGATCCCCGTCGAAACGTTCAGAGATCAACTTCCCGAGCCCGACGTCGCGATTGCGGGCGCGTTCAGCACGCAACTGGGTTATGATTCCGGGCTTTCCATGGCGGAATGGAAGGTCGGCGCCGGCAAGCTTGTTCTTTCGACGTGGCTGATTCAGGATAATTTGCCAAGTCCAATCGCCGAGCGGATGTTGCGCAACCTTTTAAATAAAATTCGAGTCGACGATTGACTCGCCCTTCGATTGAGGAGAAACGACCAATGAAATTGCGCGTCCTTCTTTTAGCGCTCGCGGTCGCCTGCGCGTTTGTAAGTTCTATCGCCGCGGGCGCGGAGCCGAACTCTACGCCCAAGAAAAAAATGATCGAGCTAGGCTGGGACATTCCCACGACCGGCTACTTGCGCGAGCATTATCGCGAGATGGAGTCGAACGCGCCCTTCGACGGCGTGATTTACGATCTCGTCGCGAAGGCGCAAGACGGCGAGCCGTGCTCGAGCCAGTCTCTTTTTTCGCCGAAACGTTGGAATCGCGACGACTTCATAAGTTGCGTCAACGACCTAGAATCTTGCGATTTTAAACGGTATCGCGACAATTTTATCCGTATCAACTTCCATCCCGCCGGATTCGACTGGTCGGACGACGCCGCGTGGGACGCCGTCTGCGAGAAAGGCGCGATTTGCGCGTTTGTCGCGCGCGAAACGCACGGCGGGCTGTGTTTTGACTTCGAGTCTTACGGCGCCGCGCTCTTTCGCTGGAATCCCGATTCCGGACGAAGCTTCGACGAAACCCGGACGCTCGCGCGAAAACGCGGCGCGCAGTTCTGTCGGGCGATCGTCGACGAGTTCCCAAGCGTTACGATTCTTTGTCTTTGGATGAACTCAATTAACTACGGCGCGGGTCGGACGGCGCGTCCGGAAGAGATTCTTCGCGGCGCGTCGTACGGACTTTTACCGTCTTTCATCGACGGACTCCTCGACGCGTCGGCGCCCGAGACGCGTTTTGTGGAAGGGTGCGAACACGGATACTACATGAACGGCGCTTCCGAGTATATGCGTTCGTCGCTCGACGCGATTTCAACGACGGGGCCGGGCGCGGCGCTCGTCAGTCCCGAAAATCGCGCCAAATATCGCGCGCAGACGACCTCGGGCTTCGGGTTCTATCTCGACATGTACTCAAATCCCGAAGGTTCGACGTATTATCGCGGCCCCGAGCCGGGAGAGACTCGATTCGACCGTCTTCGCGCCAATCTGACGGCGGCGTACGACGCGGCGGAGGAGTACGTCTGGGTTTACGGCGAGCAGAAGCGATGGTGGGCGCCGGAGAATGGAAAAGAATGGACGTCGTGGGAGGAGGCGCTTCCCGGCGTGACGGACCTCGTGATGGAACTTGTCGATCCTCAAGGCGCGCTTACGGCGATTAAGGAGCGGCTTGAATCGAACGCGACTCCAAATCTCGTCGTCAACGGCGATTTCAAGACGAAATCGGGCGCAAACGCGTTCGAGAATTGGGGAACGTGGCGCCATGAGGAATCGCGCGGGAGCTTTCTCGAAGTCGACGGCGTCGCGGCGATTAAAGGCGACTCGAACGCCTGTTATATCCAAGCGATTCCAGTCGAGCCCGGAAAGAAGTATTTTGTCGCCGGAAAGATCGGGACGATGGGCGACGTCTCCGGTTCGCTGACGGCGCGTTGGCAAAACGCGGAACAACGCTGGACGGCGGAATCGCGCGACGTGCGAATTCGCGCGACCGACGACGGCGAGCTTGACGAATCCGGTCGACGCGAAGCATTTGGCGTCGTCGCGGTTCCTGAGGAAGCGCGTTTTCTCGTTCTTCTTCTCTCCGCGAGCGCGGCGGACGCCGACGCGGTCGCGACCTTTGACGACGTTAGAGTTTACAAAGTCGAGTGACTTTTTGAATTGTCTCGAAATAGAACGAACCGCAAAGCGACGCGCCGAGGCGTCGCTTTGCGGCTTTTTTTAAGCGTCGGGAAGAATTAAGGATCAGTAGGTGATTCCAAACGTGACGGCGCCGGTCAAA
>CAMZHY010000067.1 GCA_947307005.1 uncultured Planctomycetaceae bacterium | reverse complement strand
GAGTCCGCTTTCGGTAAAAAGAATGAACTGAAACCGCACGACGTCCAAGTCGCGTTTCGCTTCCAGCGTGAAGCAAAGATCGATCGATTCTTCGTTGGAATACGTGTTATTGTCCCTGTCAATGATCGCTTCAATGAAAAGAAGAAGATTGGAAGCGTCGTAAACTCGACGCGCCGTTCTAAGATCAACGACGGGAGAAAACTGCGCGCTTCCCGTGTCGGCATATCGTTTAATTGCTTCTTCAACGTCGCCTAGGTATGTCAGTTTCCCATGATCAAGGAGCGCGCATTTATCGCAGAGTTGGCGAATTGTCGACATATTATGACTGACGTAAAGGATCGTTCGTCCCTCGGAGATCGATACGGAGTTCATCTTATCAAGGCATTTCTTTTGAAACGCCATGTCGCCGACCGCGAGGACTTCGTCCATAATCATGATTTCCGAATCAAGGTGCGCAGCCACGGAGAACGCGAGTTTTACGTACATGCCGCTTGAATATCGTTTGACGGGCGTGTCGATAAACTGAGCGCACTCGGAAAACTCAATGATTTCGTCGATCCGCGATTCGATTTCGCGCATCGTCATTCCGAGAATGGCGCCGTTAAGGTAGATGTTTTCTCGTCCCGTAAGTTCGCCGTGGAATCCCGTGCCGACTTCCAACATGCTGGCGACGCGTCCGTTTAGCCCGATCCATCCTACCGTCGGCGCCGTCACGCGGGAGATCAGTTTGAGAAGAGTCGATTTGCCGGCGCCGTTTCTACCGACGATTCCGAGTCTTTCGCCGCAGGCGACGTCAAAAGAGACGTCGTCCAACGCCATGAAGACCTCATTGTTCGACGGAACCCTCGAACCAATTCGACGAGTCGGGTCTTCTTTTCCGCGTATTTTAGCGCTTAAACGTTGTAATTCTTCTCGCAACGTTGTTCCGCCAATTTGACCAAGCCGATAGCGCTTGGACACATGACTGACTCTAATAATAGGCTCTGACATTTTCTTTTAAAACGATCAACGCGTCGCGCGTCGAATCATGTCGAAAAAAACTGGACGTCTTCAAATATTCCTCGCAAAATGAGGAAACTTGTTCTAAGAACGACGCCCGTATCCGAAGGGGATTCAAGGGCGTCTTGAGATTGTATTCCGAGCTATCCATTCTGAGCGTTTATCATTGAAAGATAAGCGTCTTGCATCTTTTTTACCTCAACTGAAATATCGTATCCGGAGTTTTTGACTTTTTCAAGCGCGGAGACGTCTCTGGTTAGATTGGTTTGAAGAATGATATTCGCCCATTCCGAATCGCTCGACGTCAGGGGAATAAATCGGACGGCGCCTGTGACGTTCGTTTCCTCTGGAATAACGCCTTGCGAAGCAAAACATTTAAGACCGTTTGCTTGAGCTTCGAGCAGCGCCATGCCGAGTCCCTCTGAAAGGGAAGGAAAGATGAACGCGTCGAAGACTTGAACTATTTTTTCAACGTCGTTGCGCATCCCGAGGAAGAGAACGTTTTTCTCTAGTCCATAATCCTGCGCAAGCGCTTTTATTCCGTCCATTGTCTGACCCGTTCCAACGAAGACAAGCGCGCTTTCTCGCCGTCTTTTATGGATTTCCGCGAAGACAGATAACGCTTTTTGATGGTTTTTTACCCTTTGGAAATTGCCAATATGACCTAAGACGAGTTTATGATCTATCCCAAGTTCACGTCTTAGTCTATCGCGAATTTCGGGACAAAAAGCAAACTGCTGAACGTCGATGGCGTTATGGACGACGTCGAAACGAACGTTTGGTCCAAACAAAAAAGCGCCGGCCCTTTGAGAACACGCAAAACGTCGGCATTCAAATTTTAACAAGCGATTGGTCAACCAGTGAACCAGAGGTTTTCCCGCGTTGGCGCTATGGGCGTGGAGAATGAGGTTGCGAGCGCCGCCCCTTCTAGCCGCTCGCAGGTCAAAGTAGCCAAAAGCGCCGCCGGTATGGCGGCAAACCGTCTGAAACTTGTTTTCCCTAACAATACGCGCGACGTCAAAATAATGACGAACTGGATTTTTCTCGAAGGGACACGCGTGAAACAGCCGACCTCCAAGTCGGCGGATTTCACCGTCGAAATATCCCGCCTCGTCGACTGACGTCAAAAAATCAAACTGGAGTTCGTTTCGGTCAAAGCGACGGTAATAGTTCATGACGAAACGTTCTATTCCGCCGTTGCTCATGTCGTGAAAAATCTGCAAAACTCTAATCATTTCTGCGCGACCTCGCGACGAAGCGCCTCTCTTTGACCTTTTTCCCACTTGAGTAGCGAAGGATCGTTGGCAATTCGGAATTTTCGATAAAGGGCGGGAAAAAGAAGGAAGAGATAATGCAGAATTCTTTTATTAAAAGGAACGGAACGATTGGCGGAGAGGAGCAGTCTTCTTGCTCGCTTGCAAACCTCTCGCGCCGATTCTTTCTGTTCCTTGTCAAACATGACGTCGTAGCGATAAACCAACGCCGTTTTAGCAGATTCTAAAACGTAAAGCTCCTGTCCGATTGAATCATGCTCTTTTACGCATTTTTCAGCTATCGGGACGAAGTAGTCAAAAAGCAATTTACCCTCAACCCAAGTCCGCGTATTGACGAGGGAATCTTGCCTCGTGAAGTAGTAGTATAACGGTTCGTTCGCGTATGCAAACTTTAAGTTCGGAAAACGGTGAAGAATTGAAAGATTGTAGGGGAGATCCTCGCTTCTTAACAGCGAGGGATTGAAAGTGGGAGAAATCAGTTCCTTCTTGTATAGTTTTGCCCACGCTAGTCGCCGAAGGAGACGAAGCTCCAAATACCGACTTCGATCTAACGCGTTCCAAGTTATGTCGGAGAGTTCGTAGGTTTTCGCAGGCGCGGAGTCGTAAACGCGTTGAAAACCGCATATGGCGACGTCTCCGTCCACGCGGCGGACGCCGTCTAGCAGAATGCTGAAATACTGAGGATGAATCCAATCGTCAGAGTCGACGAATCCTATATAATCTCCCGTTGCAACGCGGATTCCGGCGTTGCGCGCTTTTGCCAGTCCGCCGTTTTCTGTCGTAACGACTTGGATTCGATCGTCTTTCCGAACCCATTGATCTAGTATCTCGCCGGAAGAATCAACGCTTCCATCGTTGACGCAGACGATTTGCAAATTGCGATAATCGTTTTCCACAACGGACGTTAAGCAACGATCAAGGTATTTTTCGACGTTATAGACAGGGATAATCGCAGAGATAAGGGGTTGTCGCATCGCGAATTCCTGTAACAAAGAGCCTAAAATCAATCTTGAAAAATTACCGTTTGCCGCTGTTTTTATATCTGAGCTTCATTCCTCTTTCCCACCTCAACAGAGAAGGATCTTGGATAATTCTGAACAATCTGTATAGGCAGGGAAAGTGAAGAAATAACAAGAAGAGAATTTTTGAACGTAAGCTGACTGCTTTGCCTGCGGAGCAAAGGATTCTTTTAGCGCGCTTGCAATCTTCCTTTGTTAGTTTTCGATAGGAACAGTCAAACATAAGGTCGTATCTAATAGACAACGCTCTCTTGACCGATTCGAGAACAAAAATCTCTTCTCCGATTGGATCGTGATTTTTTACGCTCTCTTCCGCCGATTCAAAAAAGTAATCGCAAAGCGCCCTCATTTGCTTCACCGAACGACTATTAACTAACGAGTCCTCCCTTACGCAGTAGCAGTATAACGGGGATTGACAGTAGGCGATTTTAAGTTGCGGATTCTTTTTAAGAACGGTTATGTTAAAGTGAACGTCTTCGCCCGTAAGGAGCGATTCTTCAAAAGCGGGTAAATTCAGTTTCCTTGAATAGATTTTTCCCCATGCTGAATATCGAGGGATACTCAGACGTAAATATGAATTTCGGTTTAGGATTTGCCATTCAACGCGCGAAGACGTCGGTTGGATTTGATTGACGGCGTCTAAATCGGCGTCGCATCGGATACGTTGAAACCCGCAAAGCGCCATGTCCGCGTCGTTGTCGACGATTCCCTGGAGCAGGGCGCTGAAGTATTGGGGGCGGATACAATCGTCGGAGTCGACAAAGCAAAGATACTCTCCCGAAGAATGTCGAATTCCCGTGTTCCTGGCGCCAGGAAGACCGACGTTTTTCTGCTCGATCACCTGAATCCGCGAATCTTTCAGCGCCCATCGATTAAGAATGTCGCCGCTTGAATCAATGCTTCCGTCGTTGACGCAGATAATTTGCAGTTCGCGATAATCGTTGTTGACAACGGACTCTAAACATCGATCAAGATATTTTTCGACGTTGTAAACTGGAATAACGACGGAGATCAATGGACGGAGAGTGGCGGACGTCATTCTAATTAGCGAAAGGCAAGGCGTTAAATCGTATCCATGAACGTCCGTTCAATTCTACTGAACAAGACGAGTCCTGTAAAGAAGACGAGCAAACTGATCGCCCAACTAATCAAATAGTAGGACGCGTTGAAATATCCTACGCCGAGGATTGCATATCGAAAGGTCGTAATGATAGGGGCGATTGGATTGAGCATGTACCAAGGTAGGACGCGCTCGGGGACAAGACAGAGACCGTAAGCGATGGGCGACGCGTATTGCCAGAGTTGCAAACCGAATCCGACGAGTCTCGTTAGGTCCCTATACTTTGTCGTGACGGCGGAAACGGTGACGCCTAAACCTACGGCCAAAATAATCATTTGGACGATTAAGAGCGGAACGACGAGAATGGTCGGCGTGATTCTGAGAACGCTTCCCCCCTTGAGGAAAACAACAAGCCATAGAATCAATAGCATGACGAGTTGGATTCCAAACGAAATCAATTGAGAAAGCGCCGTCGCAATAGGCGCGACAAGCCTAGGATAATAGACTTTTCCCATCGTGCCTTGATTGGCGATGAAGGTATACGAGGTTGCTTGAACAACCGACGAAAAAAACGTCCAACACAGGCAGCCCGACATATAGAAGAGAAAACCTGGAATTTCAAAATCGCCTTTGACGTCGGCAGTCGTGAGCTTTGCCATATTCCCAAAAACGATCGTAAAGACAATCGTCGTCAAAAGCGGTTGAATGATCGCCCATAACGGTCCGAGAATCGTCTGCTTATATTGAGAGACAAAATCTCTTTTGACGAAGAGAAAAATAAGATCGCGATATCGAAATGTTTCCCTCAAATGGAGGTCGAAGAGTTTTGCTCTCGATTCGATAATATACTTAAAACTTTCCATCTCGTAATCTTCGTTTTTTAATAGCGAAACGATATGTTGGCAGAATGACGACGTTAGTTTTTTATTGAATCCTATTTATCCTCGACAAACCTAAAATAATTTAAAGTTAAAACGGAATAAACCGTCGTTTAAGACTCTTAACGAATATAGCCAATAGAAAAAATACATCCCCGTGACAAGATACTTTGTAGTTCTACTATTGTTGTCGTTTGGAACCATCTGAAAAAGAACTCCGTAGGCGATAGTTACCGCGGCGTTGGTGTAGGAACCGATTCTTGCCAAGTAGGCGCTTCCCATTGTCGCCAGCATGCAAAATGAATGAAAGAAAATAACATTGATATAGAAGTCTTGTTCTTTGGTGTGGTCTGTTTTTTTGCATTGTAATAAGTAAATGAAGACCGGGATAAAGGAGACAAGAATTCGAAGTATGTTGACATTATGCGTATAGTATTCGTCGGCGTTCATGTCCATCTCTTCCCCTTTAATTTCACTAACGACGTCAAAAAGAAATCCATAGGAAAAACGAAGGATGATCGCGCCGATTGCAAGGAGCGCCAGCTGACCGTGACTTGGTTTTCTCGAGAGAAGAAAATAGGGTATCACCATCACCACAGCCGTCTTATGGAACATCATCGCGAGGAACACAAAGAGGCAGTATTTTCGAAAATTTCTTTCAAGGATGTATCGGTGTCCAGAAAAAATGAAAGCCGCGCCTAAGTATTGTCTAATCGCGTTAAAACTTCCTTGCCATTCTCCCATAAGAAGGTACAGGAGCATGGAAAACATATAAGAATCGCTGTGTTTATAAATAGTCCGGCAATACAGTAAGACTGTTATGAACGCGGAAGAAAGAATTAAATGCTGCCCCTTATCGCCAAATGACCGGGATATTTTAACAAGAAGTGCAAATCCTCCTTCTTTGAGTTCTAAAATAGAACGAAAAACGCCCGTCCATGGCAGAGCGGGCCACTCATAATACGCCAAGAAATCTGTGCCGACGTAGTATCTCAACCCGGCGACAAGAATGAGAACGACGGTCAGCGCCTTCGCCGGGCTTGGATTGGGTTTCTTCCATATCGTTCCGTCGGGCCTTTTTACAGGGGTCGCTTCCGTCTCCGCGATATTTCCGAGGATGGCCGTTGCGGCGAGGACGCTCCAATAAACGGGCGAAATCACGGGCGAACCTCAACCTAACGCGCCTTGGCGCCGTCGAATATATCGAACGACTGAAACGGGAACGAGCGATTTTACGACGGCTAGCAGAGCCGGTTTAACGAGCAGTCTACGAGGAAAATTTAGGAGTCGGAACCCGTCCCGTAAAACCATAAACGAGTTGAACCTGTCTCGAATGGTCCTTCGTCTAAGCGTTTCGAAATCCTCCCTTACGCAATAGAGCGGCTCGCTGATGTTACATCCCGTGAAACCGCTGTGGAAAAAGCGAAACCACAGTTCGACGTCTTCGATTCTTAAAGCGCGTTTTGAGACCGTATAACCTCCTAATTTGTCGAAAACGTATTTCCACGCGACAATTGTCGCATGGAAAAAGGGAGTTTTGACCTGAGCGAGCGTCGTCTTGTCTGGATTTAGAGGCGCTTTCATGACGCTATGGAATCCCTTGTCGTCGAATCGCCTCATGTCGCAGCCGACAAGCTGGTATTGAGGATGGGTCAGCAACCAATCGACTTCTCGTTGAAGCCGCTCCGGACAAGAGCGATCGTCGCCGTCCTGTCTGGCGACAAGTTCGCCCGTCGCGACGGCAAGACATCGGTTTAACGCGTATGAAAGCTTCATGTTTTCTTCGTTTTTAAGAAGAATAATTTGCGAAGGATACAAATCGGCGTATTTTTTGGCGACCGTCCACGTTCCGTCCGTCGATCCGTCGTCGCACATAATCAGTTCCCAATTTTTATACGTTTGAGCGACGACTGATTCAATCGCGTCCGCCAAGGTCTTTTCGCAATTAAAAATTCCCATAATGATGGAAACTTTAGGCTGGCGCGTCGCTTTTTGACCGCTCTCTAGTATCTCTTGGTTCATAACGACGTCGGTTCTCGCATTCACGAACAATTGGGAAGAGTAAGGATTTCAGATATAAGCGTCGTCAGTTCGCGCTTTGTGTTCTCGACGCCAAAAGGACGCGCCAATTCCTTTGCGCGACTCGCCATTTGCCGTCGTAACGACGCGTCTTTCCTGAGTTTTTTGATACTCTCCGCAAATCCCGTCAAATCATCCGGTCGATTGACAAATCCCGAAAGACCATCTTCCACAAGGTCGGTCGTTCCTCTCGCCGTGGAAACGATCATGGCCGTTTCTTGCCAAGCCGCCTCTAAGGGAGCTAGAGGCATTCCCTCGCGCCATGACGATTGGACGAAGACGTCGGCTTGGCTATAGAGATCGAAGACGTCCCTGCGATACCCGAGGAAACGCGTGTTTTTCGCAATACCCAATCTCTGCGCTAGCCGTTCTAGCTTCTTGCGTCGCGCTCCTTTTCCGCAAAGCAAATAATAGACGCTTGGATCGTGAAGGCTTGCTATCGCTTTCAAGACGATCTGCTGATTTTTGTTTTTATTCAATTCTCCAACGGAGAGCACGATAAAAGCGTCCGGAGGCAGATTGAGCTCTTGGCGAATATCCGAGGCGTCGCCGTTCGATTTCATTCTGCTTGTATCGACTCCAACCCCGTGAATATAGGCGACTTTCCGGACGTTCAATCGCTCGGCTCTGCGGTAATCTTCTTTGTTGATGGTGCAGATCGCGTCGCAAAAGCGCGCCATGAAACGTTCAACAGGATAGAAGAGAAGCCAATTGACAAGAGGCGCCCCGTCGTAAAAATGAAACCCATGGACCATGTAGAGGACTTTTGTTCCTCTCTTCCTCGCGTTTCGCGCCGCGAGTCGAGTAAGGACGCCCATGACAGGTTCGTTGGTCCAAATCAAATCAAAATTTCCCCCGTCGACGAGTCTCTTAAGTTCAAAATATCCCTTAAGATTCTTCGGCGAGATCGGACTCCTCCTCATATTTAACAGGTGAATCGGAACAATCTTTCCTAAATCGTCACGAATTTCTTTCAAGCGATTCAACACCTCGGAACACGCGATCTCGACGTCGTATCCGCTTTCGACAAGACGTTTCACGTGCGGCTCCAAGAATTGCTTCATCATGGAGTCTGTGCAGGTAATTAGGATCCTTTTACCCACGCATCTTCTCCAGAATTCTAGAGGCGATACCCTGTCCGTCGATTCCTTCGCGACTTCTGAGAAACGCCTGGTCTCCAGCGATATCCGTAAACCTGTCGTGGACGCCTAGAGTCAGCGCTTTCGCTTTTCTCTCGTTCGCTTCGGCGAGAATCTCGGCAATCGCCGAACCAAATCCGCCCAAGACGTTATGCCCTTCGCATGTGACAATCAGTTCGAAATCTTTTGCGATAGACTCGACGAGGTCGCGATCGACGGGCTTAATTGTCGGGAACGTGTAGACGGCGGGATAGAAACCTTCATTTTTTAGCAGGTCGCAGGCCGAGTCGACTTCATCGAAAATCGCGCCGGTCGAGAAAAGCGCGATCCGTTCGCCGTCGCGCGCTTTGAGCGCTTTTCCGACCGCGAAATTGTCGATTCCCTCGCGAATCTTTTTTTCGCCGCCGCGACCGAGCCTAAGATAGGCGGGACCGGGAGTCTCGACGAGCGCCCTTACGCAGGCGTCGGCTTCCGCCGCGTCGCCCGGAGCCATAACGGTCATGTTGGGAATTGCTCTGAGACAGGCTATATCTTCCGTCGCATGGTGACTTACTCCAAGCGGACCATAGGCGAAACCGCCGCCGACGCAGACAATCTTGACGTTTGCTTTATGATAGGCGCAGTCGTTTCTAATCTGTTCCAGACATCTCAACGTTGGAAAGTTGCCAATGCTATAAACGAAGACGGTCTTACCTTCAAGCGCCATTCCCGTCGCGACCGAAATCATATTCTGTTCGGCGACTCCGGCGTTGGTGAATTGGTCCGGCAACCCTTCCCAAAAGGGCTTCAAGACGCCAAAGCCAAGGTCGCCCGTAATGAGCTCGATTCGCTTGTCTTTCTTGGCCAGTTCGACCAGCGCGCGCACAAACGCGTTTCTCATTGCTTGTCCTCGATCACGGCATGGACACGCTCGTCTGTTCCCGGTCGCGCTTCAACGCGCCTCATCTGTTCTGGATAGGACGATTTCCACGAGCTTGAAAGCGCGTGGTCGTCGACGATTTCTCCGTCGTTTTCGGGACGAGCTACGCGCATTATACCGCTTGACGCGTAGGGGTCAACGACGCCGCTGGGAATACGTTCGTGGAGTTCGCGAACGGCGTCGTCGTATTCCCACCCCGAATGAGGATAGCGGTAATGCCATAACACGTCGTTTTGCATAAAAGCGACGCCGCGTCCTTTGATCGTATTGGCGACGACGACGGTCGGCTTATGCGGTTCCTTTTTGGCGTTCTCGCCGGCTTCCTCGAAAGCGGATTTTAGCTGATTAAGGTCGTGTCCGTCGACCTCAATCGCGCGCCAACCAAACGCGCGCCATTTGTCGGCCAAACGATACCGACCTTCCGAGTCGTCCAGTTCCAGCGTGTTTTCGCCGAAATCCAAACTTTGCATTTGGTTGCGGTCGATAATCGCGACCAAATTATTCAGACGAAAATGATTGGCAAATAGCGCCGCTTCCCAGACGGCCCCCTCGTTGCATTCCCCGTCGCCAAGCAGCGCGTAGACTTTATGTCCTACGTCGCCGCTCTTCTTTGCCGCGTACGCCATTCCGACCGCGACTGAAAAACCGTGTCCGAGCGATCCTGTGGAAAGTTCCACCCCTGGAACTTCGCTAGAAACGTGTCCCAGGAGACGACTTCCATTTTCGCAAAACGTTTTAAGTTCCTCGACTGGGAAAAAACCCGATTCAGCGAGCGCAGCGTATAACTCCGCGCTTGCATGTCCCTTGCTCATGAGGAAACGATCGCGATCGCGCCACTGCGGCGCCTTTGCGTCGTAGCGCAAGACGTCCGCATAGAGGGTCGCCAAAATATCGGTTGCCGAAAAGTCGGAGCCGATGTGACTTGCGCGCGCTCTATGGGTCATCTCAACGCAATGCCGTCGAATAAGCCACGATAGTTGTTCGCTGTTCATACGCTTCGAACCTTTATTTTTCCGTAGGCGTCGTTTGTCTTGTCGCGAGAATAACGCAGTCGATCTGCAACTTTACAGCAACGGGCGCTCCTTGGTCCGACTACAAATAATAAATCAAAAGCCTAACCACGGTTAAAATCCCCGCCCCAAAACCGATTGTAATTATACGGAATAATCCTAAAATACTAGGGACGGGAATAAAAAAACAACGAAGTTCTCGCGCCCCAGAAACAACGATCAAATCATACGAACGATCGAACGAAAGACGCCGAAGATATAAAGTCGCGCAGAGAGACTAGAGAACGCAAATCGCCTTTTCCAACAAATCATATTCCCTTCGAGATTTGATCGAGCGAAAAGAGTTCTTCCGAAGAGAGACTCCACCCCATGCAACGCGCGACGTCGGCGATCTGGTCCGGTCGTTTTACGCCGACGATTGCAATGGAATCCTCCAACGCGTCGAGGATGAAACGAATAGCGACGGAACTCAACGTTTTGTCGCGCGCTTCGGCGATTGGCCTCATCGCCTCTACTATTTTGAGGTTCTTCTTAAGTTTTTCTCCGTGAAAATTGACGTAGGCCTCGCGACTTCGCCGATCGTCCGCTGGGAATGAAGCGTTTTCACCGTATTTTCCTGTCAGAACGCCTTGTCCGAGACTTCCCCAAGTCGCGACGTTGGAGCCGAGCGCCGACGCCGTCGCTCGGACGTCTTGTTCACGGTCGCGACATGCAAGCGAGAATTGGTTTTGAACGGTAACAAACGAACCGCGAAACGGCGTCCATATTGGAAGTTGCGCCATGTTGACGTTAGAGAGTCCAAAGTAACGAATTTTACCCTCGCTTCGCAACCGCTCCAACTCGGAGACAATCTCGTCCGACGGAGTGACTCCGTCCCAATAATGAACGACGTAGACGTCGACGTAATCGGTCTTCAAACGCGTTAACGTCGCGTCGAGGGCGACCCGAATATACGACGGAGAATTATCGTATATCGTTTTGCCGTCAAAAGATCTGACCCCGAACTTCGATTGTATCACGACGTCTTTCCGACGTTTTCCCACCCCTCTTCCCAGTATTCGTTCCGACTGACCAAGCCCGTAGACGTCCGCAGTGTCAAAAAAGTTGACGCCCAATTCAAGCGCCTTGCCGATTGCGTCAAGGAGTTCTCTTTCATTGGTTTTACCCCAGCCGTACATCCCCATAGGGCAACCTCCCATGCAAAGACGGGAAACGGTTAGGTCGGAGTTTCGGAGCGTTACGTATTCCATTATTGGCCGTGGTTGAAACTGTTTTAACGCGCGAGGAGTTAGTTGGCGTTTGGCGCTTCAGGGTCGTTTGTCGTCCGATCCGATTCCCGAAGCGAATTTCCGTTAAAGGGAAGTCGAAAAACGACGCAGAGCGCTTTGCGCAGGACTTCTAGGATTGTTTTGCAAAAAATAAGGAAGTCGGTTTTAAAACTAACAG
>CAMZHY010000066.1 GCA_947307005.1 uncultured Planctomycetaceae bacterium | reverse complement strand
GGTCGAGCGTCTCGATGGGCGCGAACGGCGATTTCGTCGTCACGTGGACCGGCTATAACCAAGACGGCAACGGCGACGCGCAGACGGGCGCGTCGAACTACGGTCTTGGCGGCGTCTTCATGCGCGCCTTCATTACGGACGAAGCGACGATTTCCGCCGATACCGACGGCGACGACGAGACGGTTGCGAGCGTGATTGGTTCGCGCGTCTTCCAGGTCAACGAATACACGGCGAACGATCAGATTCATTCGCAGGTCGCCATGTCGACGAACGGTCAGTTTGTCGTGACCTACGAAAGCTATCAGGATCCGTCGAGCGACGAGAAATCCGACCTCGCCGACAACTACGGAATCTTCGCGCGCCGTTATACGCTCGAAAGAACGATCAACACGGTTTATGAGTCGACGTCAACGACGACCGGCAACAACAACTCGGCGGTAACGGCGACTACGGTTACGTACGTCACGAACTATGATATCGTCGAAAACGGCGAAGGTTTCCGCGTTACGAAGCTCAATTACCTTAACGAGGAAGAAGACGGCGATCAACTTGGCGGCGCGGTCGCGGTCGACGCGAACGGCGACATGGTCTTTGTTTGGTCCGACCTCTCGCACCCGATGGAGAACATCGAGTCGATCGTCTGCATGCGCGCCATCGCGCTTCCGGACGACACGACGCCTCCTTACGTCACGCGCACCAACGCGGTCTACACCGATTCGGACGGCGAAGTCAACCAGGTTTCGCTTTACTCCAACAGCGTGACGTTCGCGTCCGGTCACGGTCCGACCTCGCTCGTCTACGCCTTCAGCGAGTACATGTTCACCGCGCAGATGAACGAGGACGTCAAGAACGACACGTTCGAGCCGGACAAGATGTACGACGAAGTCTACAGTTACCTCGACGACAGGAATCTTGAGAACAGGAACGTCAAGAGCGTTATCGACTACAACGATTGGACGCTGACCCTGAACGGCAAAGACGTCACGTCGACCTACGTTTACGATATTCTTTACGGCTACAACGCGTCGACCAAGGTCGAGGATTACCTCCGCGAGCAAGGGCTGACTCCCGCGGAAATCGCGGCGCTCGACTATACGACGGTCGCCGATCCGGACTATCGCACGGACACGTACGAGCTCGTCATCCTCTTCAAGAATCCGCTTCCGGACGGAACCTACGTCATGACGCTCTCCGATCGCGTGACCGACGCGAGCGGTAGGAACCGTCTCGACGGCGATTACAACGGGGAGTCCGGCGGATCTTACTCCGTGACGTTCAACATCGGCGTCGCGTCCGTCGCGAGCGAAGAGTATGTGCCGACGCAAGACACAGAGGCGTTCACCGGCGTCTACGGCGGCGAGGGCAGACCGATCGTCGTCTCCAATTCGAACGGCTTCATCATCGTTACGGAACAGCAGGTTCTTTACGAGCTTGGAACGTCCAGCGGCGGCTCCAACAACAATAATAACAATAACAATAACAACAACACGAACGCCGGCGCCGGCGTAACCGACTCCGTTTACGGCTACTACGAGACGGTTGTCATCGACGGCACGCTTTACCGCATCGAGTCCGACATCGTCATGCACAAGTTCAACGCCGACGGCAGTTCCGACGGCGTCGAAGTGCGCGTCAATCCGTACTCTGACGGCAACCAGATTCGTCCCGATATCGCGCTCACCGAAAGCGGCAGCTACGTCGTCGCGTGGATCGGCGAAAGCTCCGAAGCGCTCAACGGCGTTTGCGCCCGATTCTATCCCGGCGGACAGCTCCAAAAGGAACAGATTCAAGTCGCGGGCACCAAGGGCATGCGCTGCTGGGACGTCGACGTGACGATCAACGAGACGACCGGTCTTGTCCTCATCACGTGGGTGCAAGGCTCGAAGGACGGCGACACGCAGGCGGACGAGCTCTACGGTCGTTTCTACGATCTGAACGGCAACGCGAAAGGTTCGGCGTTCAAGATTCAGAAGCAGATCGAAGGGTACTCCGTCCAAGAGTTCGACGTCGCGACGAATTACGTCAACGGTCAGGCTCAGTACATTTGCGTCTGGGAAATGTTCAACACGAAGACGCGCACCTTCGACGTCTATCAGAAGGTGATCGCCGCCACGAACTATAGCGGAAGCTATTACGCCGTAGCGACGGGCGAAGCGACTCTCGTGAACCAGACGACCGCCTACGGTCAGTTTGCGCCGGCGATCGCGACGAACCAAGACACGGGCGAGTTCTACATCGTCTGGGTCTCCGACGCGGTTCAGGCCAACGGCGCCGACGTCTACTGCCGTCGCTTCGATCGATTCGGAAATCCCATGTCCTTCATGGGCACGACCGACGAAGTCTTGGTCAACTGCTACGTCAAGAACGTTCAGGGCGCGCCCGACGTCGCGTGCAATAACGACGGCGTCGTGATCGTCTGGGAATCCTACGACGACGAAGAGTATAACTACAACCCGAATCCGGAGGTTAAGACCGACCTCCACGACTACGGCGTCGCATGCCGCGTCTTCAACTACGAAGGCTACCCCGTGTACATCATGGGAACGGTCTACGAGACGATCGACACCGGCATCGAGCAGATCGAAGTCGCCGTCGAGAAGACGCCGGGCGAGCTTCTCAAGATGGACGAGGGCGAATTCGTCATCAATACGAAGACGACGGGCGATCAGTTCGCGCCTTCCGTCGCGGTCTTCGACTGGACGTCCGGTTCGAACGGCGTCAAGGTTCCGCGATTCGTCGTCGCTTGGGCCGGTCCGAACGAGCACGCCGCCGAGGAGATCGAAGACGAGACCGATACGAATAACAACAACAACAATAATAACAATAACAACAACAATAATAACAACGGCACGAACGCGACGGACGCCACGTCCTATCTCGGACCGTACCGAGTCTTCTACAAGTACGTCACGAACGGAGCGGACAATTCGGTCGATTCCAGCATCGTGATCAACGGGTCGAGCTACAAGAACTTCTCGACGACGAACGGCGCCGTCTACAACGACGGAACGCTTTCCGCGAGTTCGACTCGTTACGGCGTGGACGAAACGACCTCGGCGGTCGGCGGATTCTTCCGTCCGATCGGAACGGTCGCCGAACTGCCCGCCGCGAACGGTCAGACCGTCTCGACGTCGGACGACGGAATCTTCCGAATCGTCGGAACGGACGGCGACGACGCGTTTGTCGTCTCCTCGAACGCGAGCGGCAAGCTTTCCGTGACGCTCAACGGCGCGAACGTTGCGATCCCCGCGTCGGCGACGACGGTTCTCGTCGACGGCGGCAAGGGTTCCGACTCCGTCGTCTATACCGGTAAGGCGGGCGAAAACGTCGAAGTTTCGGCGGGTAAAGTCGCGTTCCGCGCGGCGCAGGATCTCATTGCGACGGACGTCGAGAGCGTCGTCGCGACGGGAACCGTCGGCGCGGTTGCAATCGCCGCTAAATCGAACGGCGACGCGGTTGCGCTCTCGCCTAACGCCGCGACCTTCACGGCGAACGGCTTCGTCTTCACCGCCAACGGCTTTGCGAAGGTCGTCGCGGACGGGTCGGGCAAAGCGTCGATCGTCCTCAGCGGCTCCGACGGCGACGACGCGTTGATCGTCGACGGTTCGAGCGTCGAGTTTGTCGGCGCGGGCTTCGACTTTGCCGCCGCCAACTTCGCGCTGGTTCGCGCGACGGCGGGCGACGGTCTTGATTCCGTCGTCATGAACGGCGCGAAGACGCTCAGCGCGACCGACGGCGCGATTGTCGCGACAACCGCGAGCGGCTCGTTTGCCGCGGTCGGATTCGAGTCCGCCGAAGTCGCGGGCCTCGCCGCCGCGAAGGCGAGTCTGTTCGGAACGAAGGGCGCGGATTCCTACGTCTCCGACGCCTCGGGCGCGACGACGACCTTCTCGTCCGGCGCGACGCTCAAGACGACCGGCTTCGCAGACACGACCTTTGACGGGCGCGGCGGCGCCGACGTCGCGTCGCTTACCGCGGTCGCGGGCGGAAACGTCTTTGAAGGTTGGGAGAACGCCGCCGTCCTGACGAGCGCGAACGCGACGACGAAGCTGAACGGCTTCTCGAAGGTCGACGTTTACGGTATGGACGACGAGACTGTTAAGTCGAATCTCTCCGCGACGCTTCACAATACGGCGCGCGACAACGCCTTCGCGGCGTTTGGCGACACGGCGACGTTCGACGCCGACGGCGACACGCTCTTCATGATCGTCGACGCCGATCAGGTTCAGGTCAAGCGCGACTACAACGCGAACGACAATTTTGAGATTGCCGACGACCTTGACTTCGATCTTTCCGTCGTCGATTGGGAGCTTTGATCGACCTTAAAAACGACGCGACGGGACGCGCTCCCGTCGCGCGGTGAAACTTGTCCAATTGAAAGAAGGGCGCCGTCTTTGCCGACGGCGCCCTTCTCTTATTTCCCGCCGTCGCTCCGAGAACGCTTTCGTGGAATTTCGCGGCGTTTCTTTCACGTCTTGACCGACGTCGCTAAAGTCGGTAAAATGACCGAGATTCTCTCTGTTTTAACGACGGAGCGATTCGAGAAACGTTAAACCATCCAGAAGATAAAGCGGATCATTTATGGATATTCAGGAATCTCTTGACGGGGTAAGCGATTTTTTTGGCGGTATTTCGCGGTGGTTCGAAAATAAAGTGACCTCGATGTTCGGATCGAACAACGAGCGCGAACTCAAAAAAATCATGCCGCGCATTCAGGCGATCAACGAGCTTGAGCCGAAATATCAAGCGATGACGGACGACGAACTGCGCGGTCAGACGGAATTCTTTCGCAAGAGACTCGCGGCGGGCGAGACGCTCGACGATCTCCTGACGGAAGCGTTCGCGGTGTGTCGCGAAGCGAGCCGTAGAACGATCGGACTGCGGCATTACGACGTCCAGCTCATCGGCGGAATCGCGCTCCACGAAGGCAAGATCGCCGAAATGATGACGGGCGAAGGCAAGACGCTCGTCGCGACGCTTCCCGCGTATCTCAACGCGCTCGAAGGGAAGGGCGTTCACGTCGTTACGGTCAACGACTATCTGGCGCGCCGCGACATGGAGTGGATGGGGCCGATCTATATGGCGCTCGGCATGACGGTCGGCTCGATTCAGAGCAACATGTCGACGGCGGATCGACAGTACGCGTATTCCTGCGACGTCACCTACGGCACGAACAACGAGTACGGCTTCGACTACCTCCGCGACAATATGCGTTACGCGCGCCGCGGCGACGCGAATTTCCCCTCCGACGTTCAGCAGTCTCAGGGACTCCTTCACTACGCGATCATCGACGAAGTCGACAACATCCTCATCGACGAGGCGCGAACGCCGCTCATTATCGCGGGGTCGTCTCGCGACGACGTTTCAAAATACCGCGAAGCCGACGGAATCGCGATCCAGCTTAAAAAGGACGTCGATTTCGTCGTCGACGAAAAGGATCATACGACGAACCTGACGGACGAAGGCGTTCGTCGCGCCGAACATCTCGCCGGCGTCGAGAGTTTCTATACGGTCGGCAACATGCACTGGCCGCACCTGATCGACAACGCGCTCAAGGCGCACTATCTCTATAAGAAAGACGTCAACTACGTTATCAAGGACGGCGAGATCGTCATCGTCGACGACTTCACCGGACGTCTGATGGAAGGGCGCACGTGGAGCGACGGACTTCACCAAGCGGTCGAAGCGAAAGAACACGTCGAAGTCAAGCAGGAGAACCGGACCCTCGCGACGATTACGTTGCAGAACTTCTTCAAGCTCTACGACAAGATCGGCGGAATGACGGGAACCGCCATGACGGAGGCCGCCGAGTTCTGGAAGATCTATAAGTTGGACGTGCTCGCGATTCCGCCGAACCGACCCGTTCAGCGCGTCACGAAGCCCGATCTCATCTACCGCACGGAAAAGGAGAAGTATCACGCCGTCGTCGACGAAATCGAACGCATCCACAAGTGGGACTGCATCGAGTTCACCGACGGGAACGAAGCGTCGGGAACGCTCGGCAAAGAGTTCGACGACTACGTCGAGTTCACCGTAAAGGGCGAGCGCGACGCCGTCAAGGTTCCGCGCGACAAGATCGAGAAAATCTATCCGAAAGGACGTCCGATCCTCGTCGGAACGGTCTCGATTCAGAAGAGCGAACTCATTTCGTCGATGCTCAACCGGCGCGGCATTAAACATCAAGTCTTGAACGCGAAGCCGGAAAACGTCGGGCGCGAATCGGAAATCGTCGCGCAGGCGGGGCGTCTCAACGCCGTGACGATCGCGACGAACATGGCGGGCCGCGGTACGGACATCATCTTGGGCGGCAACCCCGAGACCTTGGCGTGGTCGATCTTCCAAACGAAGTATCCCACGCGCCTAGACGTGCCGCAGGACGAATGGCGCGCGTGCGTCGAAGACATCGAAAAGCGCGAACAGATGAAGGCGGAGGGCGAGCTGGTGCGATCCCTCGGCGGTCTTTGCATCATCGGCACCGAGCGTCACGAGGCGCGCCGCATCGACCTCCAGCATATCGGGCGTTGCGGTCGTCAGGGCGACCCCGGCGAAGCGAGGTTCTATCTTTCTCTTGAAGACGATCTCGTGCGTATTTTTGCGGGCGACTGGGTCAAAAACCTGCTCACGCGCCTCGGCATGGAGGACGGTCAGGCGATCGAGAGTCCGATGGTGACGCGAAGGATCGAAGGCGCGCAGAAGAAGCGCGAAGAATTTAACTTCGATATTCGTAAAAATCTTCTGGAATACGACGAAGTCATGGACATGCAGCGCAAGCGCGTCTATTCCTACCGTCAGCGAATTTTGGACGGCGGCAATACGAAAGACTTTGTGCTGCAGATGATCGACGCGCAGCTCAAGCGTCATCTCGACGAGTTTCTCGACCCGAATTACGGCGCGGAGTCCTACGCGGCGTTTGCGTCGCGCCAACTCAACGTGGAGTTCGAACCGAAGCAGTTTATCGGTTCGAACGCGGGCGAAGCGGCGGAATATGCGATCGACCACGCTCGGCGCATGTCGGAGACGGTCGCGTTCGACCTTGTCGAAGAGAACCTTCCCGACGACTCTCCCGAAGAAGAATGGAACTGGCAGGCGCTCGCGAAAGCCGCGAACGCGAGATGGCGCTGCGCGCTGAATGAACACGACCTGCGCAAACTTGGGCGCGATCGTGTCGCGGAGTTCTTGATCGAGCGCGCCAATCATTTTTGCGACAACACGGATCTGAGTTCCGGCGCGAAACTCCTTGAACTCAATTATGGAATCCACACGGCGTGTCGTTGGCTTCGCGATAAGTTTGGCGTCGTCGTCTCGCCGGAAGAGGCTGAGAAACTCGACCAGTCGGAATTCAGAGAGCTGGCGCGCAAGAGAACCCTTGAAGGTTACGCCGAGCGCGAGGCGAGGTTCCCCGTCCTCGTCGGGCTGACGCACTTTACGATCGTCGACCAGAACGGTCGTCGTTACGATCGCGAGGGAGTCGCGGACTGGGCGGCGCGGCGACTTGGCGTCGAGCTTTCCGTCGAAGAACTTCGCAACAAGCAGCGTCGCGAGATCGAGGAAACGCTCTTCCAGTGCAGTCGCGAGGCGGCGAAGCTTTCCGAACCGTATTACGCGACGATGCGCGAAAAGCTCGTGAAACTTTTCGAAGAGGAGGAGGTCGATATCGATCTGATCCGCGCCAAACGCGAAGAGAAGATCCGACGCAACGACCGCATCACGTCGAGAGACGTCCGCAAAATTCGACGGTCGTCCCCCATGCTCGCCGAACTTTGCGAGTGACTGAATTCCGAACTGGACCAGAAACTTACCGTCGAGGAGCTTTCCGAATGGGACGTCCTGCTCCTTGAGAACCGCGTCGAATCGATCATCGAGAATCGCTTCAATCCGGAGATGCGCAAAGTCGAGCGCTCGCTCATTCTCGGTATTCTCGACTCGGCGTGGAAAGAGCATCTTCAGGTCATGGATCACCTGAAATCGAGCGTGAGTTTCCGCGGCTACGCGCAGGTCGACCCGAAGGTCGAGTACAAGCGCGAGGGCATGCGAATCTTCGAGGCGATGTGGGACGGCGTTTTTGAGCGCGTGACCGACTACGTCTATCGCGTCGAGCAGCTTGACGAGAACTTCATCGGCTCCACTTGGTCCGACGCGGATCGCGCCGACGCCGCGCAGCGTCCCCAACTTCAGCAGCAGTCCGTTTCGTCGGAAGTCGATCAGACGCGCCAGAGTCAAGAGGACGCGATCGAAGCGAGCAAGGAGCATAAGGTTGAGACGTTCCGTCGCAAGACGCCGAAGATCGGTCGCAACGATCCTTGCCCTTGCGGCAGCGGCAAGAAATATAAGAACTGTTGCGGCAAAGGAAAATGACGCGGAGACGACGCGGAAACGCGTTGGAGCGGAACGAATGAAAGACGGCGCGAGAGACGGTTTTCGCGCCGTTTTTTCATTAACGCGCGAGACACGGCGTCGCGGGAAGAACGTAAAAACGCGTCAAGGGGTCGGAGTCGTTCGTAAACGCGGAAAAAGGGGCGTTTTTGCCCCTTAGAACGCGGCGTCCGATGTTGTAAAAGGACGAAAACGCGGTATAATTAGCGACGACGGCGTTAAATCTCAAATCAGACGCGTTTGACGCGACGCTTGTCCTGCGCGTCCGACCTTGCAACAGAAAGCGAATCCACCGTGGCAGACGACGATAAATTCGACGGTTCCGACGACGATTTTCAGGATCGCCCCGAAGACGAAACGAACGAAAACGAAACGAACGAAAACGAAACGAGTGAAAACGAATCCGACTTCTCGACGGACGATTCCGGCGAAATAGGCGGCAACAGTAGAGTTTCCGAGCATCTCAAACCGCATTATAACAAAGACGGACAGCTCCAGCTTCCGGACGGCACGAATCTTGTCCAGACGTCGATCCAAGACGAACTGAAAGCGAGCTACCTGACGTACTCGATGAGCGTCATCGTGAGCCGCGCGATTCCCGACGTTCGCGACGGGTTGAAACCGTCTCAGCGACGCATTCTCGTCGCGATGAACGACCTTAACTTAGGTCCTCATTCGCAGCGCGTGAAGTGCGCGAAGATTTCCGGCGACGCGTCGGGCAACTATCACCCGCACGGCGAAGCGATTATCTATCCGACGCTCGTCCGCATGGCGCAGGATTGGAACATGCGCCACGTTCTGGTCGACAAGCAGGGCAACTTCGGTTCGATCGCGGGTCTGCCCCCGGCGGCGATGCGTTATACGGAAGCGCGTCTTTCCGGATTCGCAATGGCGATGCTCGAAGACCTCAATCTCGACACGGTCGACTTCATGCCGACTTACGACGAGACGCGCATGGAGCCGGTCGTGCTGCCGTCGAAGGCGCCGAACCTGCTCGTCAACGGCGCGAACGGCATCGCGGTCGGCATGGCGACGAGCATTCCTCCGCACAACCTCGGCGAAATCTGCGACGCCGCCGTCGCCGTCATCGACAATCCCGACGTCACGATTCAAGAACTGATGCGGATCTGCCCCGGTCCCGACTTCCCGACGGGGGGCGTGATCTGCGGGGCGCGCGGAATCCGCCGCGGATACATGACGGGGCGCGGCAATATCGTCGTCCGCGCTCGAACGCGCATCGAACACAATCAGAAGACCAAGCGCGCTCGCATCATCGTCTCCGAAATTCCGTATCAGCAGGCGCGAGACCGCATTGAGGAAAAGATCGCCGAGGCGATTTCCGAAGGGCGCGTCGGCGGCGTTTCGACGATTCGAAACGAGTCGGACCTCAAAGAGCCGGTGCGACTTGTGCTCGAACTCAAGAAGGACGCCGATCCGAACGTCGTCCTGAACCAGCTCTATTCGTACACGCCGCTACAGTCAGGCTTCTCGATCATTCTCCTCGCGCTCGTCGACGGACGACCGCGCGTGATGACGTTCAAGGAGATGATCGAAGAATTCCTGCGCCACCGTCGAAGCGTGATACGTCGCCGGACGAATTTCCTCCTCAATCGCGCGATTCGCCGTCAACATACGGTCGAGGGTCTCCTCATCGCGCACGCGAACATCGACGAGGTCATCCGCACGATTCGGACCTCGCCGGATCAGGCGACCGCCAAGCTACGACTCATGCAGATTCAGTGTCCCGCCGCGCTCCTCGAGCGCGCGCTCGGCGCGGGCTTCGCGTCCTTTACGGAGTCGCGCGGGTTTAAGGAGAGCTACACGCTCACGCCGGTTCAGGCGGACGCGATTCTTCGCATGACGCTCGGTCAACTCGTCAACCTCGAGCAACAGAAGCTCGCCGACGAGTACAATTCGCTTCTCGATGAGATCGCCGAATATCGCCGTATTCTTTCCGACGAGAGCAATATTCTGGCGATCGTTCGCGACGACCTTCTCGACGTCAAGAAGAAGTTTGCCGACAAGCGCCGAACCGAGATTCTCCAAGAAGAGATTATCGACGTCGAGGACGAAGACCTCATCGAAGAGGAGACGATGGTCGTCTCGATTACGAAAGACGGCTACATCAAGCGCACGCCCCTCGACGATTACAAAGCGCAGCGACGCGGCGGCGTCGGCGTTAAAGGCGCGAAGGTCGCGGACGAAGACCCCGTCCGTCATCTCTTTGTAACGAGCACGCACAACTACCTCATGTTCTTCACGAACCGAGGGCGCGCGTACTGGCAGAAGGTCTACGGAGTTCCCCTTTCCTCGCGCGATGGCAAGGGGCGCAACATCGTCAACCTTCTGAGCCTCGAAGAGGGCGAAGAGATCGCCAGCTGTCTCGCGATTCGCGACTTCGATCAGCCGGACGCGTTCCTCGTCATGGCGACTCGCGACGGGCTCGTCAAGAAGACGGCGCTGGAGGCGTACAGCCGTCCGCGCAAACGCGGGATCGTCGCGATTCGTTTGCGCGGCGAGGCGATTGGGGACGCGGCGTCGGAGGAAGGAGACGTTTCGGAAAACGCCGCTTCGGATCAGAACGTCGCGGAACAGACCGACGACGCCGAACGTCTTAATCCTAAAGACGCGCTCGTCGCGGTCGACGTGTGCAAGCCGGGCGACGAAATCATGCTCACGACCGCGTCGGGGCGGACGATTCGGTTCCGCCAGTCGGACGTTCGCGCGGCGGGCCGCGCGTCTTCCGGCGTTCGCGGCGTTCGGCTGCGAGCGGACGACGTCGTCGTCGGCATGACGATCGCGGACGAGAAATCGTATCTGCTCGCCGTCTCGGAGAACGGGTTCGGCAAGCGCACGCCGATCGGCCCGAACGCGCCGCTCGATTCCGCGGACGCCGACGACGCGGCGGACGATTCCGCCCTTTCCGACGACGGAACGACGCTCGACGACGAAGCGATCGTCAAGCCGTATCCGACGAAGCGTCGCGGCGGCGTCGGCGTCTTGGATATGAAGACGTCGAAGCGAAACGGCCACGTCGTCGCCGCGCTCCGCGTCGAGGACGGCGACGAGATCATGACGATCACAATGTCCGGCATGATCCAACGGTTTTCGGTCGACGGCGTTCGTCCGACCGGACGCAACACGCAGGGCGTTCGTCTTATGAAACTTCGACCCGGCGACTGCGTCGCGGCGGTCAACCGCATCCCGAACGAAGAGATCGACACGACGATTCACGAGGCGGCGGGCGTTTCCGTCGACTCCGAGGTCGAGCCCCTTGAGGATCAGACGTCCGAATCCGACGTCGAACGCGACGAATCGGACGACGATCAGGACTGAGACGATTAGCGCGCGGCGTCTCGGCGCGTCGGGACGCCCGCGAACCTTTTTATCAAATATCCGCCGCGTCTTAGGACGCGAAACAGTTATTATTTTTAGGACGCGTCGGGGCGTCCGCGCAAGCGGGGACCGACGCGGAAGGCGTTTGATATGAGTCTTTGGAAAATCGCTTGGAAAAGCATCCAGCA
>CAMZHY010000065.1 GCA_947307005.1 uncultured Planctomycetaceae bacterium | reverse complement strand
GCAACCGTCTTTGTTTCCGGAACGGCGAGCATCGTCGAGCAAAAAACGGTCTGCGTCGGCGACGTCGTCGGGCAAACGAATCAAACGCTCGCCAATATAGAAGCGCTCATTGCGGGATCGAATCTTTCTCGATACGGAATTCAGGGCTTCGACGCGTCGTTGTCCGATCTTGCCGTCGCTCGCGTCTATATAAAAAACCGCAAGGATTATGCCGCCGTCCGCGCGATTTGCGAAAAACGACTCGAAAATGTTCCCGTCGTCTACGTTTACGCGGACGTCTGCCGCGACGACCTCCTTGTCGAAATAGAAGGAGTCGTCCCGTTCAATAACGCGATTTTTTCCTTTCCGCAAACCTTCGCGTCGGCAACTTTTTATGCCGACGCTTGTTTTTATAGCGTCCGCGCCGTCGTTTGCGCTTTAATACGTCGTTGTCTCAATATGATGAAATTTCAAGACCATAAAACAGAAACGTTCTATAACCGACTCGTCTCTTTTCTTCCCCCCGATCGTCTCTTCGTCGACGAGCTAAGAACTCTCGCTTGGGGCGCGGACGCCGGTTTCTATCGGCAAATTCCTCAGATGGTCGTCTTTCCGCTCGACGAACAAGAGGTCTCGAAAATCCTTGAAACAGCGAACGAACTCGGCGTTCCCCTCACGTTCCGCGCAAGCGGCACGAGTCTTTCTGGGCAAGCGTCGACGAATTCCGTCCTTGTGGTCGCCAGTTTGAACTGGGACAAGTATGAAGTCCTCGACGGCGGCAAGAAAATCAAACTTCAACCTGGAATTCGAGGCGGACGGGTCAACGAGATTCTCGCGAAATACGGCTACAAATTTCCGCCCGATCCAGCGTCGGTAAACGCCGCTCGCGTCGGCGGAATCGTTTCCAACAACGCGTCGGGCATGAATTGTGGAACGCACGCAAACAGCGAACGCGTCATGACGTCGGCGCGGCTCGTGTTTACCGATGGAACAATCCTTGACGTCGGCGACCAGAAATCTCGAGAAGAATTCACCCAAAAGAAGCCCGATTTCATTCGACGACTCTTAGAAATTCGCGACTTGGTTCGCTCCGATCCTGAACTCGTCGAACTCATTAAGCGCAAATACGAGATTAAGAACGTCACGGGGCTCAACATTCGCCCGTTAGTCTACTACGACGACCCGTTTACGATTATCTCGAGGCTAATCGTCGGATCGGAGGGAACCCTCGCGTTTCTTTCAGAGGTTACAACAACGACTGAAAAACTGCCCGCGCGTCGCGCGAGCGCCATGATCTACACGGATACGCTCTACGACGCGTGCCGCGCCGTCCTGCGTCTTAAAAAAACTCCCGTCGTCAGCGCGGAAATCCTAGATCGACTCGCTTTAACCTCCGTACAAGACGACGAGGGAGTTCCCTCCTTTGTCCGCGATCTTGGTCCTGACGCGTCTTCCGTTTTGTTGGAAACGACAGGCGAAACGGAGAAAGAGCTTCAAGACAATATCGACCAGATTCAAAAAGCGCTTGGGGATTTTCCCCTTCTCCACCCCCTTGAATTCACAGAAGACCCCAAAGTTTACGGAGCGTGGTGGGCAATGCGTTCCGGCGTTTTTCCAAAAGTCGGCGGACAACGCGAGGTTGGAACGACGTGCCTCATCGAGGACGTCGCCTTCCCGCTGGAAGTTCTTCCGGAAGCGACCGTCGAACTTCAAAAAATCATTAGCAAATACGGATACAAAGACGGGGTCATTTACGGACACGCGCTTGAAGGCAACTTTCACTTTGTCTTAAATCAAAGATTCGATTCTGACGAGGAGGTTCGCCGATATAAGAATCTCATGCTCGACGTCGTATCCCTCGTCGTCGACAAATATCACGGCTCGCTCAAAGCGGAACACGGCACGGGACGCAACATGGCTCCCTTCGTCGAGCGCGAGTGGGGAGCCAAAGCCTTTGAGGTCATGAAAAGCGTTAAAAATCTTTTCGACCCCAACGGCGTTCTCAACCCCGGCGTTATCTTCAATTCAGATCCCGAATGTTTCGTCAAAGATTTCAAACCGCTTCCGAAAACGCATCCCAGCGTCGACAGGTGTATTGAGTGCGGTTTCTGCGAGCCGAATTGCCTTGCCTGCGGTTTTTCGCTATCGTCTCGTCAACGAGTCGTCGTTCGCCGGGAAATTTCGCGGCTTCGACAAGACGGTTCGGATCCTAAACGGCTCAAAACGCTTCTCAAAGCTTATCAAAAACCCGGAATCGTCATGTGCGCGGGCGACGGACTGTGTTCGACGTCTTGCCCAATGGGAATCAACGTCGGCGACCTGACCCACGCGCTACGCGAAGAAAACGCGCCGATTGGCGGTTTTACATGGAAAGTCGGCGACTTCTGCGCCAAGAATCTTAAAAACGTAAAATCCACGCTCCGAACGGTTCTCGGACTTGCCCGCGCGGGTCGCGTTATTCTCGGCGCAAAGGGAACGACGCTCGCGGGCAAACTCTTCCACAAAGCGGGGTTGCCTCTCTGGACGCCGGCGCTTCCTAAACCTTACAAAATCAACCGCAAAAAACTGGCAAACGCCGAGTTCATCCCACTTTCCGCCGTTCTTCCGCCAACGTCTGATCAAGCGAATGCGTTCCAACCTGACGACGACGCCCCAAAGGTTAAACGAGTCGTCTATTTTCCGAGTTGCATCAACCAAACGATGGGCGCCTCCGGAACGGAAAAACCGCTCGTCGAAACGACGGTTCGTCTCATTGAAAAAGCGGGATATACGGTCGTCTTCCCGCCTAATTACGAAAATCTTTGTTGCGGTACGATCTGGGAAAGCAAAGGCATGCCCGACGTCGCCGACCGCAAAACGAAGGAACTTGAAGACGCGCTTTGGAACGCTTCAAACGGCGGCGAGTATCCGATTCTTTGCGATCAGTCGCCCTGTCTCTATCGGATGCGCGAAAAGATTTCGAGAATGAAACTCTACGAACCGGTCGAATTCATCGAAAAGTATCTTGTTGATAAGCTTGATTTTCACCCGATCGACGAACCGATTGCCGTCCACGCGACCTGTTCGACGCGGAAACTCAAACTTACCGCCATGCTTCTTAACCTTGCGAAACGTTGCTCGTCAAGCGTGATCGTTCCAGAAGAAATCGGTTGCTGCGGGTTTGCCGGCGACAAAGGTTTTCACCAGCCTGAGATGAACGCCTACGCGCTTCGAACGCTCGCGACTCAGATCCAATCAAACGGGGTCGTCGAAGGATATTCCACGAGTCGAACCTGCGAAATCGGACTTACGAACAACAGCGGGGTATCGTACAAATCAATCGTCTATCTCGTGGATCGTTGCACGACTCCAAAGAAAGAATAGACCTCCGCCGTCGCGTCTTCTTCTCAGGGCGCGACCTTTATTTGATTCAACTGCGACGCTCGTCGCTCATATTCGACAAGGGAAAGATTCATGAATAAACGCGCGTTCGTCTCGCTTATCGCCGTCGCATTCCTTTCGCTCCTCGCGTCGCCTCTCTGCGCGCAGACGGGAACCCCTAAATATGTGTCGCGACAGGGGGAACAGTACTTTGATTTCGGAAACGAGCCGATTCGGTACATCGAAAACGATCGGGTTAAAGTCGGTTTCAACCTCGCGATTGGCGGGGCGGTCGTCTATCTGGAGGATAAGAAAAACAACTCTGGCAACATGATCAACAGTTACGACTGGGGACGCCAGATTCAACTTTCATACTATTCCGGTCCCCATCCCTTCATCGGTCCCAACGGAGAAAAACCTTCCGACAGTTGGGCGGGGCTCGGTTGGAATCCGATTCAAGCGGGAGACTGCGGCGGTTTCGGTTCGCGCGTCCTCGAGTTCAAGATTATCGGCGACGATCAGGCGTTTGTCAAAGCTCGTCCGATGCTTTGGCCTAACATTGGACTTCTTGCAGAATGCGTCTTCGAATGTCGTTACCGACTTATTGCCAACGGGTTTGAACTCGAAGCGACAATTGTTAACAACCGTTCCGACAAAACGCGCTACTCAGCCCACGGTCAGGAAACGCCCGCGCTCTATACGAACGCGCCGTGGTATAAGCTCGTTACTTACTTAGGCGACAAGCCTTACGAGAACGAACCGACGTCCACGCTTGTCGATTTGCGCGATGGAAACGGTTGGCCGTGGCTCAATTATTACTCTCCGGAACGTTGGAGCGCGCTTCTTAACGAAGATAATTATGGAGTCGGCGTCTTTCAACCGAATTCCGTTAGGGCCGCCGCAGGTTTCGCCGGCGGCGACGGCAACAAGGGGCAAGCGCTTGGCGAAAAAGACGGCCCGACCGGCTATATTGCTCCACACGAATCAATAATCCTTGACTGGGACATTAAGTATACGTATCGAACGACTTTCATCGTCGGCTCGTTGGACGAGATTCGCCAGACGGTCTACGCGCTCGCCCAAAAGAAAGTTAAGAAGACTCCGACATGGGAATTCAAAAATGACCGTCAGAACTGGACCTACGCCAATACGACGGACGAAGGATGGAACCTTCAAGGAAAGGGTTTAACCTTCAGTCTTCTCCCCAACGACTCCGCAATTGCAAATTCTCCAGACACGTTCTGGCAAACAAGAGACGCTGATAAACTTGAAATTTCAGGCGATTTTGCCGGTTCCGACGCCAATCCGGTAGAAAAACTTACGTTGATTTTCACCCCCGTTTCCCCCGCCGACGCCTGCTGGTACCTGCAATGGTCGGAAGGGGACAAAGATTCCGCCAAAGACCGCGCCGAAAAAGAAGCGACGCATCCGCGATTACCCGAGTTCACGGTGGAAGCGCCCATTAAACGAGTTGCCGACGGCAAAGCGTGGACGGTTTCGGTCGATCTAACAAAAGTCAAAGAATACAAGGGCGCTATGCGTCGAATTCAAATCGCTTTTCCACCGAACGAAGGCAAAGTCAATCTTAAGAGCGTTAAGTTTTCAAAAAGCGCGCAATAGTCGAGTTTTAGGATTAGCTTTCGCGTCTTTGGCGCTGTCGGCACAGGATGCGCAGACGGCGCCTTTCTCTATGAGAAAACCGATTTGAGGTCGTCTGTATACTTTTCTCCGATGACTCTCTACTGAAAAGATTGAATGAACGCCTTGCGTCTAGTATGATGGATAGAAATCAAGTCCGTCGACCTTTCGCTTTTAGGAGACAGCTCCATGCTGAAAACATTTGGAATTACGTGGCAAACGATTACCGCATTATGTCTTATGATCTTTACCGTTGGTTCCGCGTCCGCGGAAACAATCGGTTCCTATGACGTTGTCGTTTACGGAGGAACCAGTTCTGCGATCACCGCGGCGGTTCAAGTCGCGAGAATGGGCAAAACCGTCGTCGTCGTCTCGCCCGACAAGCATTTAGGCGGACTATCCAGCGGCGGACTCGGCGCGACCGATTCGGGCAATCGTACCGTCGTCGGCGGGCTTTCGCGAGAATTCTACCACCGGTTATGGCAGTATTATCAAGACGACTCCGCGTGGACATTCCAGCCTCAGCCAAAAGAAAACGGCATCCCAGGCCAAGGAGGACGCGGAATCGACAACGACTCCCAGACGATGTGGGTTTTCGAACCGAGCGTCGCCGAAAAGGTTTTCGAAGGGTTCGTCTCCGAATACAAGATTCCCGTTTATAAGTCCGAACTTCTCGACCGTGAAAAGGGAGTCGAAAAAGACGGCGCGACGATCCGCTCCATTACGACGCTTTCCGGTAAAACGTTCCAAGGAAAGGCCTTTATCGACGCGACTTACGAGGGCGACCTCATGGCGGCGGCGGGCGTCTCGTTCGTGACGGGACGCGAAGCGAACGCCGAATTTGGCGAGACGCTCGACGGCGTCCAAGTTAGAAACGCGATTTATCACCAGTTTGAAGGTTTTGTCGATCCGTACGTCGAACGCGGCAACCCTGAAAGCGGACTTCTTCCTTTCGTCCGTGAAAAAATCAGCGCCCCCGACGGCGAGGCGGACGATCTCATCCAAGCATATTGTCTCCGCATGTGCCTCACGAACGACGAGCGCAATATGACAAAAATCGAGAAGCCCGAAAATTATAATGAACTTGACTACGAACTCCTTCTTCGTTCGATCGAGGCTGGGCAAAATATCTTTATGACTTTCTCGCCAATGCCGAACTACAAGACCGACTCGAACAACAATAAAGCGGTCTCTACGGATTATATTGGCGGCAATTACGCCTATCCGAACGCAAGTTACGAAGAGCGTGAGATAATTTACGAAGCGCACCGCAACTGGCAGCAGGGTCTGCTCTGGACGTTGCAACATAATGAGCGCGTCCCGGAAAACGTCCGTAACGAATACCTTAAATGGGGACTTGCCAAGGACGAATTCGTCGATAATGGCAACTGGCCCAAGCAGATGTACATACGAGAAGCGCGGCGCATGAGAAGCGATTTCGTCGTTTCCGAACGCCATCTTCGTTATCTTGAAGACACGCCGCGCCCGATCGGAATGGGATCTTACAACATGGATTCTCACAATATCCAGCGTTACGTCGGACGCGACGACCAAGGGCGCGCGACGGTCCGCAACGAAGGCGACGTTCAAGTCAACCCCGGCGCGCCCTACCCGATCGATTACGGCGCAATTCTCCCGCCCCAAACGGAGTGCGACAACCTTCTTACGCCTATTTGCGTCAGCTGCACGCACATCGCCTACGGTTCGATCCGCATGGAGCCCGTCTTCATGATTCTCGGGCAGAGCGCCGCGACGGCGGCGTGTCTAGCGCTCGACGCGGGAGTCGCGCCTCAGGAACTCGATTACGCGCCCCTCCGCGATCGACTTCTCAAGGACGGTCAAGTTCTCGAATATCCCGACGCGGTGAAGAGTCGCGTTCCCGCGTCAAAACTCGGAGGAATCGTCGTTGACAACCGCGACGCGACGATCAAGGGAGAATGGCTCGGTTCCGTCTCCGTCCCTAACTTTGTCGACGTCGATTACATTCATGACGACAACGCGAACAAAAGAGGAAAATCCGTTCTCTTCGAGTTCTCCGACGTCGAACCGGGCGTCTACGATTGTCGCGTCTCATACACGGCGAACCCCAACCGCGCGACGAACGTTCCCGTTCTCGTGAAGACCTCGCTCATGCGAATCGAAGCGACGATTAACGAAAAGGAGAAGCCCACGATCGACGGACTCTTCGTCTCCGTCGGAAAAATCCGAGTCGGCGACGATAAAAAGGCGTCTGTTGAAATCTTTGCGAAAGGCACGAACGGTCACGTCGTCGTCGACGCAGCGCAGCTCATGCCGGAAAAGTGACGTCGATTTCAACGGGTTCCGCAATTTGCCGCGCGATCGCAAGGTCGCGCGGACCTTTTCCCCTCTCTTTCATCTTAGGACGACTCCGATGCGCTCTTTCCGACCGGTTCTTTGTCTCCTGACGGCTCTCGCGTGTCTTCCGTTTTTCTCATACTCCGCGTTCGCCGCCGAGACAGGCGGCAAAACGTTCGCGGTTGAAACTCGAAACGGCGTCCCTGTTTTCACAATCGACGGCGTCCCGACTCGTTCGCGTATTTTCTTCGGAATGAACGGCGAGCAACCGCTCGTTTTTACCCCGGAGTATGCGCGATATGAAAACGAGTTCGTCGCCGAAGACGACGGTCGACGGAAGGGAACGATTCATTTCCGGTTTGGAATTGCGCCGGGCGAAATCGATATCGACAATTTCGCGATTACGGAGAAGGAAACGGGCAAAATCGTCGTCGGTCCCTACTCCTTTGAGGACGAAGAAGAGTTCTCTAAGAACTGGCAGGTTTGGCATGACGTCTTTGAAGAACGCCGAGTCGCTTCGACGGCGGTCGAAGAAGGCGTCGGAACGGACGGTTCTCGAGGTCTGCGCGTCAAATTATTCCAGATTCCCGAGAACAAATCGCCGGACTTTCACCTCTACCATGCGCCAACCCTCGATATTGTTCGTGGGAAAACGTACGTCGTGAGTTTTGACGCGCGCTCGTCGAACCCTCGCAACGTTCGCGTCGTGTTGTATCGTCCGGAGTCGCCCGTCTTCGCGCGCGTCGGTAGTTGCGGAAAAAACGTCCTTGAAAGCCAAATCCAACTCGCGGCGGGCGCAGGCGTTAACTTTGTTTCCTTTATGCCGCGTCAACTCATTTGGATCGATTCAAACGGCGCTTGCGATTTTAGCGAACTCGACTCGCTCTGCGATATGATTCTTAAAGCCAATCCCCGCGCGTTATTGATTCCAAGGTTGAGACTCGATCCCTCTCCCGCGTGGCTCGCCGCCAATCCAGACGCGCGCGAAGTCTGGCATAGCGCCGGCGCCGACTACGATCGTCAAGGTTGGAATTGGCCGTCTCTAAGCTCGGAAAAATATCGGAAAACGGCGAATGCGACGCTCGCGGCGATCGTTCGTCATATGGAAACGAAATACGGCGATTCGGTCGCAGGCTACCATCCCTGCGGACAGAACACTTCCGAATGGTTCACGCCGAACACATGGACGGCGGGCGACGCGGGCTTTTCCGACGTCGATCGCGTCGCGTTCCGTAATTGGCTCAAAAACAAATACTCCGACGTCGAATCGCTTAAACGGGCGTGGAACGACCCGCAGGCGACTTTTGAAAACGCCGACGTTCCCTCCTCGGAAGAACGTCTCGCGTCGCGCGACAAACCTTATCTTGAGTCCGGCAAACTCCTCGATTTCAACGACTTCTGGCAAACGCAAGTTACCGACGTTCTTTGCGAGCTTGCGCATACGGTTAAGAAGGAAACAAACGGTAAGAAACTCGCGTTCTTTTTCTACGGATACTCCTATGAGTTTTCCACCGTCGTCAAAGGTCCCGCCGCAAGCGGTCACTACGCGCTCCTCAAACTCCTTGAATCGCCCGACGTCGACGTCATATGCTCGCCGATTTCTTATTCAGACCGCGCGTTAGGGGGAGGATGCTCCTGTATGCTCAACGCGGAAAGCGTCTCGCTCGCGGGTAAAGTCTACCTTTATGAGGACGACTCCCGAACATACCTTGCCCATGAACAGGGCGAACGTCTCGCCAGCGTCGAAACGGTCGAAGACTCCGTCAATATCGTTCTGCGCAACTCTTCGGAAACGGCGGAACGCAATTTCGCGACGTGGCTCATGGATTTGGGCGCGACCGGCTGGTACGATTCCCCGGAGATTTGGGACGCCGCCGCAAAACTCGCGCCGATGGACGAATACTTTCTCGCCCATCCGACTCCCTATCGTCCGGAAATCGGTCTTTTCCTGAGCGAACGCTCGATGTTAAAGATTTCGTCCGGCTCCTACTCCGGCGCCGCGGTCTCGCTCGTTCGCGAGCAGTTTAATCGCGTCGGCGCCCCTTACGCCCAGTACGACCTTGCCGATCTTACATCGGGAAAGGCGCCTCTTCCGAAACTCGCGCTCATTCTCAACGCCGACGCGATTGACGACGAAGAAAAAACAAAGCTCGACGCTATTGAACGAGAGGGAAAAACGCGGGTCGTCTGTCTCGCTCTAACGAAACCGACGACGGAGGAAATTCGCGCGATCGCCAAAGACGCGGGCGTCTGGTTCTATACCGACCGTCCGTGCAACGTTTGGGCGAACCTTCCCTTCGTCACGCTTCACGCCCCTGAAGACGGCGAGTACCGTTTTAACGCGCCCGAAGGTACTCGGCAAATTATCGACTTCATTTCGGGCGAAACGCTTGCGCAAGGAAGTTCCTTCGTCTTTAATCTAAAGAAAGGCGATACGAAGGTCCTTCGACTCGATCGTTGAACAACGACGTTTTCAAAAACGCTTTCGCTAACCCCGCAACGAGGAATCCAATGAAAAACCTGCTTCTACCGACGCTTACTCTTCTTGTCCTTTTCTCGGGAAACGTCGCGTTTGCGCAAGACGCCGTTAAAACGGACGACGGCTTTTTACTTCCCGCCCTTGAAAAAATCGCTCATGACGACGGCGACAAGATTTTCTCAATTTGCGAAATCTTTAACGGCGAATCTCGCGTGGCGGTCGTTCGTCCTAACATTCGTTGTCACAACGCCTATTCCATCGCAAAACTCTTTACGGTCGCGACGCTTGGAATCATGGAAGACGAAGGCCTTCTCGATATCGACGAGGACGTCTATCCGATTCTTAAGGATAAGTTTCCGGCGAATTTCGATCCGAAATGGCGCGACGTCAAAATTTCCGACGTCATCCGCCATCGAACCGGTTTCGGGGAAGCGGGAATGCTCGATATCGACGCGCAGGATTCGTCCAAGTGGCCGAGGGACTTTCTCAACATTCTTCTCTCGACAAAACTCGAATTCAATCCGGGCGAAAAGTACGTCTACACGGACGCGACGTTCTACCTCGCGTCCCGAATCGCGGAAGAAAAGAGCGGCGAGAAACTCAACGTTTACATGATTCGTAAACTCCTCGAACCGCTCGAATTCAGCGAATACGCGTTCTCGACCGATCCGCAAGGGAGTCCTATCGGCGCCACGGGCTTTTACCTCAGTACGGAAGACATGGCGAAGCTCGGACTCGTTTTCGTCCAAGGCGGCGTTTATAAGGATAAAAGAGTTCTCTCGCAACGCTTTGTCGACGAAGCGTTTGAGAGGACGTTTGAACTTTATCCCGTCGGCGACGAAGGCGTCGCGTTTGTCAAAGGAGGCGCGTACGGTCAACTCCTTTATATGAACCGCAAAACGCAACGCGTCGTGGCGATTCACTCCTACCTCGGCGACTGCGACGCAATTCTTAAGTACCTGTTGAAAAACGACAAATAAAGCTTTTTACTTACCAAGACGGTCTGTCGCTGAAGAAATCGAAATGAACGCAACCATATTCACGAAACTATCTCGCGCCGCGGGCGCCGTCGCGCTTGCGCTTCTCTTATGCCCGTTGGCGTTCGCGCAAAACGAACCGACGGCGGGGTTTCGCGCTAAAATTGAAGCGGACTGGGAACGACAGGAAGCGACGCGAGACCGATCCGTCGAAGACTGCGACGCTCTTCGCGATCTAATCGCGCGCTCCGGCGCCCTCCTCGAACGCCTCGCGAACGACAAGCTCGTCGAGAACTCGAAACTCGACGCCTTTCGCGCCGCCGTCGCGAACGCGGAGGAGTTCATTGAAAACGATTCCAAGCGCGACGATCCAAACGCCCGCGCCGAGGTCTACCGCGCGTTGCGTTGGGCGGCGCGCGACGCGATCTTCGCCAACGAACTCTTGAAGGATTCTCCGATCGTCTTTGAAAAGGCGAATCGGTTCGGCTTTCAGATTTTGCAGGAATATCTCTCTTTCTACGAGCGTTATTCAAATCAGCATGGCGGCGGACTCTTCCGACTAGAAAAACCGGGCTTCTCCTTCAAAACGACTGAACTGAGCGCCGACTTTCCGCGAGGACTCTTCGCAACGCCGAGTCTATCGTACGACGCGAAAACGCTTTATTTTGCGTTCGCCGATTTCTCAAAAGTTCAGGACCCCGATCCCGACGCGCCCATTCTCAACGCGTATCATCTGCGCGCCGAGGGAGACGCAACCGAGCGCGTTCGCCAGTTTCTTACCGAGTCCGAAGGGAAATATTGCCTCTATCGCATGAATCTCGAGACCGGCGAGTCGACGAAGCTGACGGACGGTCCTTACGACGATTTCGATCCGACCCTGCTCCCCGACGGGAGTCTCGCGTTCGTTTCCACGCGGCGCGGAGGGTTCGCGCGCTGCAATCAGTCGTGGGAGCCGATCATGGTCGCCACGCTCCATAAGCTGACGCCCGACGGACAGATTCGGCGTCTCTCATGGCATGAAACGAACGACGATATTCTTTTTGCTGACGCTCCTCGGCTGCCTCGCCCTGCAGGCGCAGGAGGTGATTACGCTGGCCGGGGCCTGGGACTTCTGCACGGGCGACTCGGCCAAGTATGATGACTATGTGATGCTGCCCGGCTCGATGCTGACCAACG
>CAMZHY010000064.1 GCA_947307005.1 uncultured Planctomycetaceae bacterium | reverse complement strand
TAGCCGGTCCACGTGACGACGAAATCGCCGTTCGCGCCCATCGAGACGCTCGACCATATCTGGTTGCCCTGCTGCCAGAAGTCGCCCGTGACGACGACAGTCCCGTCGTCCGTCTGACCGTCGATGACGCTCCAGTCCGTATTGACGAGGAATTCGTCGCCAAGACCGCTGAGAATCACCGAGTTAATCCAGTCGACGTAGGACGAAACGCGAACGTCGACCTGATAGTTGCCAGGTCCGAACGAATCGTCGCCGTCAAAGTCGGAACCGTACGAGCAAACGCCCGCAATCTGACCGTTGATGAAGGACGGAGAACCGGAGTCGCCCGGCGCCGTAATCGCTTCTTGCAGTCCGAGACCAAGGTTGCGAACCCCGTAGTAGTTCCCGAGGTAGTCGTTCCCGTACGTCCCGTCGTCGAAGTCGTAAACGAGCGTGTTCGGGTTGCCCGCGTTGTCGAAGCTCGCGCCCGTGAGTTCGTAAACGTTCTGACCTTGGTGCTTCCAACCGGCCGTTCTCGCGGCGATTTCATCCGCCGTGTCGTAGACGTCGCCCGCAAGACCGTAACCGACGAACGTAATCGTCTGACCAAGTTCGGCGGAGCCTGTGTAAAGCTCATACCCCTTCAAGGACGCCGGCGCCGCCATGCCGAGGGTCAAGACGGCAAGGTCGACCTGATTGTCGGCGGGATTGCCCGCGTACGTCGGATGAACGGCGATCGACGCGACGGGAATCGTGTAGGTCCCGTTCGCCGTTTCAAAGGTGCAGTAGATCGGCGTGTCGGTCAGATCGATCGGAACGCCGTTGTCGTCGCAGACGACGTGCGCCGCCGTCAGAATATGGAAGCGATCCGTCAGCAACGAACCGGTTCCGGAAGAAATCTGCGTCGCGCCGGCGCCCGCGTTCTGATTGTTCGTTCCGCCGTTGTTGTTCGTACCGTCGCCGACCGTGATGTAGCAGACGGAATCGTAGCCCTGACCCGGATAGACTTCGTTGAGCTCGATCGGGTCGGTCGTGATCACCTTGCCCGTCTTGGCGGGCGTCTGCGTCTCAAGAGTTCCGACGGTCGCGGAAACGACGTGGTTCGACGCAAATCGGCGCGCGTAAATATTCGACTCGGTGTTCGCGTCGAGATCCTGTCCCCAAGAGGTCCAAGTGACGACGAACGTTCCGTCCGACTGCATGCCGATCGACGCGAAGCGCTGGTTGTTGTCGGTCGTCTGGTTGACGGAGAACTCCGTTCCTTCCGAACCGGTCTGGCGCATCGCGACGTTCACGCGCAGGTCGGAACGATTCGGCGTGCACTCGATCATGTCGACGTACTGCGCGGTATACTGACCGCTGAACTCGATCGAAATCGTGTCGGTCGCGCTCAATGCGACCGTGATCTCGCTCGACTTAAAGCCGGCGGAAAGCAGCGCGTTCTCGATGTTCTTCGCGGTCGTCTTCATTTCGACGCTGAGAGGCGCCGTGACGTTGAAGCTCTTGCCGCCCGCCGTTCCCTTGATATTGAGCTTATCGCCTTCGACGTTGATCGGATCGAGAATCTGGATCGTCTGGATCGTGTTCGCGTAGCCGTAGGAGAGACCGTTCGTAACAAAGCGGCGACCGTAGATTCCCCATCCGCTGCCGTCCTGACCGTAGCTTTCCCAAACGACGACGATATCGCCGTCGGAGTCCATCGCGACCGACGCGTACTGCTGATCGTTATCCGTCTCGATGTTGGCGCGAACCGGCGTCGAGGAATTGCCGTTAATCGACATCTGACCGCCGTTGAACGCGTATTTCACCATGTAAACGTCGCGGCTGCCGTCTTCGCCGGCTCCCGTCGTGTACATATCCCAAACGACGCAGAACGCGCCCGTATCCGCCATCGCGACCGACGCCTGACGCGGGTCGGTTCCGCTCACGAGCTTGCCGTTCTTGTCGTACGTGTTCGTATCCTGATAGATGATAATCGGATCGCCGGTCGCGGAATCCATGTCGATGACCTGCTCGCGAACGCCGTCCGCGTTCGTGATGTACAGGGCGCGGTAGGTTCTCGCGTAAACCGTCTTGAGAATCGAACCGCTCTCGATCGAACCTTCCGATTCGACCCAGACGACGACGTAATCGCCGTTGGAGTTGCACGCGACCGCGTTCGCGGTGTTCGGTCCGTAATCGCTCGACTCTTCGAGAATCGAGGAGCGCGTGACCTGACGCAACGTTTCGCCCGAAACTTCCGCTTCTTCAATCGGATCGCCGGCGGAATCGTCGCCGTGAATTCGCGTCACGGGAATGTACGAATCGGAGTGGAACGTGTCGCTATATTCGAAGGCGAGCGCTTCGTTGAGCGGGACGACGTTGAAGGTGCATTCCCAGTCGTGTCCGTCGTAGCCGCTCGCGCTGCCGTCGGCGGCGTAACCTTGCGCGTAGAGACCGTTGCGGGACGTGTCCTGCGTGATCGCGCTGCAGACGAGGGTGTAGTTGCCGTCGGTGAGTTCATAGCCGTCCGCGAAGTGAACGACCGCTTCCCAACGATTCGTGCCGTAGGCGAGATCGCCGGATATGATCGACTCGACGGGATCGCCGTTCTCGTCGACCGTATCGCGCGCAAGCTGCGAGGACGCGTTCATTCCGAAGGTCACGCTTTCGATCGCGCCGGTAACTTCGACGCCGTCGCGCAAGAGCGTCCAGTTCGCGGGATTGTCGACCGCGTGGATGTTGTTGTAAGCGCTCGTTCCGTCGCCGACGGTGATCATGTTCTCGTCGAAGGCGACGACCATGTCCTTAACGGCGGACGTGATCGTATCGCCGTCGTCGACCTTCGTGCCGTCCGGCGTCGAGAGATTCGTGACAATCGGACCGGCGGTGTCGGTCGATTCGGAGAAGGGGCGCATATAGATGTGCGTATACGTCGTATCCAGCGTGTTGCCGACGCTCGGGTAGACGTCGGAACGCTGACGCGCGTCCGCGTTGTCTTCCATCGCCCAAACGACGACCACGTCGCCGTTCGACGTCTCGGCGGATTTCGCGTTCGTCTGGAAGTATCCGGTCGAACCGTATCGCTCGACGTAGAAGCTCTGCAAGTATTTATAGTCCGCCGTCTCGGAGGCCTGACTCGTGAGCTTCATCGAAGATCCGGCGGAGTCGTAGCCGATGTACAGCGGCGTGTCGTGCAGCGAGTTCTGCGCGGTAATCTGAAGCGCGACGTAATCGGTGATCGTTCTCTCGCCCGTATACGTTACGTTGCCCTCGGTGTACGAGTACGTGTAAGTGAAGTCGCTCGTGTCGATACCGAGTTCGCCGTAGGTGTCCTTGTAGAACTCAATTTCGTCGGCGCTGACGAGGCGGACGACAAAGCTGTTCGTATCGCCGCCGCAGATCGCAAGACCGTTGAGAGCCGACTGGACTCCCGCGACCATGCCGTCGTAATTTTCGAGATAGCCGTACGTCGGGTTATAGTACGAACTCAGATCGAGCGAGACGTTTTCCGACGTCTCGGCGTTCGTTTGTTCGGAGTCGCTGTCGGTCTTCCGACCAATCGTGAGCGCGACCGTGGCGCTCGAAACGTAGTAGGACGGCAACGACACGTAGAAGCACGCGTTGGACCCGTTGCGGTATCCGCTGACGACGCCGGAAATCACCGCCGCGTCCGTAATAACGGAAGCCGCCGCCGTCGCGTTGTTGTTATTATCGGTCGACGTTCCGGTCGACGACGTCGCGACGGAATCGCCGTAGACGGTCTGACCGTAGTTCACATAGCTAATATCGTTGCCGTTGTTGCGGAGCGGCGAAAGAAGCGTTTCCAGAACGGCGTCGAGACGCATGAGCTGCTCGTCGGTCGCCTTTTCTTTCTGCGCGACGGCGAGGAAGAACTTGATGTAGCTGTCGACGTCGACGCAGTCGTAGTTGTGAATCTGGTAAATCGGCGTGACGTCTTCGTTCGTGAAATCGCCGTACTTATCGTAACCCCAACCGAGCGCGAGCTTGATATAGTAGATCAGGTCTTCATTCTTGCTCTCGTACGAGTACTTCTGACCGCGAATGAACTGCTTGTTTTCATAGACGAGGTTATTGTCTTCGAAGTCGCTCCACTGGAGTTGAATGAAGAGATCGTCGTAATTGGTCGTATACATCAGCGCGGGATCGCTGAGGTAGTCGTCGGAAACGGAATGAATATCCATTCCGAATCCCTGATACGAGATGAAGACGTCGCCGTCCGCGTCGACGCTGACCGAAGGATTGCCCTGATCGGCGACGACGATCGAGTTGACGAGCGTCGGACCAAGGACCGACTCCGCCGTGTACTTCGTACTCGCTTCGCGCACGCCGACGAAGAGCCCCGTCGTTCCGGTCGCCGCGTTCGTGTTATTGTCGCCGGTGTTGCTGCTCGTCGAAGAGTTCGTGTTGCCGTTCGTCGTCGTGGTCGTCGTGGTCGCGGTATAGTCGAACGCGTTCTCGTCGTCGGCGTTCTCGACCTCGTTAATACGATAGATCGTCGTATAAACGTCGGTTTGCGGCAGGTTCGTCGTCCCGGACGAATCGCTCGCTTCTTCCATCGTATAGGCGACGGCGAAGCGTTCGTTGAAATCGAAATCGACGCTGGAGCCGTAGGCGTTGCTCGCGATTTGATCCGCGTCGATAATAAAGACGTCGGACCCCGGTTCAAGCGCGGAAAGATAGAGGTCCGTTCCGTAATTCCACATCACGACGGCAAATCCGCCGTCGGACATCGCCGTGTACGACGGTCCGTAGTAGTTCGAGCTGACCTGGCTGCTCGCAAAGGTAATGTCGCCCGTGAGCGACTCCGCCTCGTTGTTGAACTGACGACCGTAAATACCGCCAAAGTAGGAGTTGTCCTGCGCGATGTAGGTCCAAGAGACGATGAAGGAGCCGTCAAGGTTCGCGGAGATCGACGGATCGATCTGCTGACCGTTCAGAGACGCGTTGACCGTAAACTCGTCGGCGACGGGCGCGACGCACTGGACGCCGAGCGACGACGCGGAATTCGTCGAATACGGATCGTAAATGAAGCCGCTCGGCGTGTCGATTCCGACGTTTCCGTCTTCGGAGCCGTTGTCGTAGAATTTAACGGTATAGTTCGCGTCGTAGCCCGCTTCGCCGGATTCCGGAAGATATCCTTGCGTCTTGAAGCGGCGCGCGAAGACGTCGGTGCGGTTGTACGTGTCGAGCGCGTCCGGGTTCTGATTCTGCCAGACGACGACGAAGGAGCCGTCGGCGCTCAGCGCGACGTCGGGCTTCGACTGATCCGTGCGACCGGTCCCATTAATATACATCTCGCCGTAACGGTCGGTCATAACGTCGCCGTCCTCGTCGAGGACGAAATCGGCGACTTCCACCGAGTTCACGCGGAAAACTTCGCTCGATTGTTTGACCGTGATCGTCGATTTGTTCACGTCGTAATCGCCGTCGCCGACGTATTCGTACAGGCCTGTTTTCGGGTTCTGAACGACGACGTCCGTGTAGACGTAAGACTTAGAAACTTTAGACGAATACGTCGCGGCGGAAACAAAGAGCGGATCCTGATTGATAAGTCCGCTCACGCCCGTAAACGTGACGCGGAATTGGTTCGTCGTTCCCTCGACCGGCTCGACCAAAACCTCGACGCCGGGGATCGGCGCCTGCATGGAGCCGTAAGACTCGTCGGAGGAGTACGCGCTCGTCGGGACGCTCGTGTATTCGAAACGGTGCGTCTTCTCGTTGTACTCGTAGCCGCGGGTAATCGGCGCGTAAAGTTTCGCGGCGTAATTCGCGCTGTCAAACGCGTTCTGGATATTCTGCGCGGTCTTATAAGGATCGGAGTCGACGACGATGCCCGTCTTCTGGCCCTTGGAGTTGTACGACGTGATCGACATAACTTCGTCGACGGTCGAAACGACGCCCGACGTCAGATTGTCGGTCAGCGAGTCGCGCGCAGTCTGCAGCGCCTTGATAACGGATTTGCGACCGGACGATTTGATCATGTTCGCGATCGTCGTCGCGTAGTTCGCGCCGAAAAGATCGGTCAGCACGAGCTTCTGGAAGACGGTGCATCCTTCGAGTTCGGTGACGTCGAAGCTTATGTCGCCAATCTTGTCGATCAGCTTCGTCACGTCGGAATAGTAGTCGTTCGAAACGCGAATATCGGTAAGGTCGTAGCCGGCCCAGTTTTCGCCAAAGAACGTGACGTCGAAGTCGGTCTCGCTATAGGCGCTCACGACCACGTCTTTATATTCCTGACCGGGGATGTTGCGGATCGCTTCCTGAAGATTCGCGGCGTTGTCGCTCGGAAGAAGCGAGGCGTCGTAGCGATAGAGAATCCACGTCAGTTCGCCTTCCGCGTAGAGGCCGAGATAGAAAACAGACTGGCTGTTCCCCGTCGTGTAGACGTCGGGATCGGTCTGCGTAAAGCTCGACGAGAAGATCGAGAAACGCTGCGTTTCATACGCGTTGTAAACGAGTTCAAACGAGCCGGATTGAACTTTTCCGCCGTCGGAGAGCGTCGCGCCCGGAACGAGTTCTTCCGGAATCGTGATGATCTGAACCTCGTCGGTGAGGTATCGCGCGTAAACGTTAAGATCTTCGACCGCTTTTCCGTTCGAGTCGAGAAGGTATATGCTCGAGGCCGGATCGGTCGCGTCGTAATCCGGATTCGCAAGCCGGTCCGCAGCCGTCCACGCGACGACGACGTCGCCCGCGTTATTCGAGTCAACCGCGACGTCGCCGCGAATATCCTGCCAAGACGTGTTGACGAGCAGGTTCTCCGTCGTCGCAACCGTCAGGCTGAGCATCTGTCGCTCTTCTAGCTGGTCAATAAAGAGCTTCTTCATCTTTTGGGCGCGAGCGCGCTCGCCGTCTTTCTTGCCAACGCGACCCAACAGCGACTCGGCCAAGCCCCAAACTTTATTCTTTCGCGAAAACGACATTCTGTACCGCCTGACTTAAAATTCCGCGACGCCGGAACGGTTCCGTCCCGCGCCCGCGAGGTAACGCTGATCCGCTCCCGCGAGAGTCATGGCGCGCGCCTTGTCCCTCTCGACGGGAAACCTGAGACCTGTCTTCGAACGGGAGCCTTAACGCGCCTCACGGTCGCGTTTCGCCTCTCTTCGACGCCCGTTTCTCCGGAGAAAACAGGCGCCCGATCCGCTCAAAAACAGACCTCCCGACCTTCCTTATAAATATACACAGAATAACCGATCCCTTCCACCGACAAAAAATAAAATGAGAAAAAAATCCCGCGCCCTCGTCGGAAGATTAGGTCGCGTTATTTTTTCAAATTTTTCCTGTTAGGCGTAAGGTTTGCAATATTCCAAACGGGCAGCGCAAGGAAGCTGGCTATTCCGTAGCGTCCGCAATATCTTTTTTGATTAGGAACCCTTGGTAAAATTTCCAAGTATTTCAGGAAAAACTCAAGGTCCTCCCGAAGCGACGACGCTTCAACGAAGGAGATTGCGGCAATTCTCATGTTTACTGTATCATTTTGCGTCAATTTCGACAAAAGCTCGTCTGGTTTCGATACGATTCTTGTCTATTTGACGACAATTTGATACAATTACCCCCTATAAGTTCCTGAAATTTTCGAGCGTCGCTCCGGTCTGAAAGGCGTTTCATCAGGCCTTTCCAGACCGAATCGGCAGCCTTCTATGAAAGACCGCCTCGCGAAAGGTTTCGTCATGCGTTATTCGTTCATGATTTCCACGTCCGACGCCCGCGTCCGCAAGACCGCGCAGTCCGCCTTATCTTTTTTATTCGTCCTTGTCGTCGCGATCTGTATTAATAACGTCGCGCTTTCTCGGCAATCGTTCGGACAGGAGCCTCAAAACAACGGTTCTGCGAACGCCGACGATTCCGCGCAAAACGACGGCTCCAACAATAACGCCGATTCTTCCGCCAATAACGACGAAGACGCGTTCGAGCCGATCCGTCTAACGAAGCGCGACGACGGGCTTCCCACAAGTCTCGACACGTCGGTCGTTCGATATTCAGGACGGTATCGAGGCGAAGACGGCGAGACGCGCGACGTCTACGTCGATCTTGTCGGCGCGGTTCACATCGCGGAAAAAAGCTATTACGACGCGATCAACGAGTCGTTCAAGGACTATGAAACGGTCGTCTTTGAACTTGTCACGGACTCGGACGACGTCGCCGCGATGATTGAGGAGGCGAAAGAGAAGAAAAAGGAGAAGCGCAACTACTTCAACCCGCTGAACTACATCTCCTACTTTCAGGAAGATTCCGCGAAGTTTCTCAGACTGGCTTATCAGATGGACGGAATCGACTACGCGGCGGAGAATCTCCGGCGCGGGGACTGCGGCGGGCTGGAGTTCATTTTGATGACGATCAAGAACGGGGACGTCGTCGACTTCTTCGTCGAGATCTTCGCGCAGTCGCTTTTAAGTTCGACGCCAGGCTCGACCGAGGGGGGGATGATCGCGCTTCTTTGCGCCAAGGATCGGCGTCTCGTCGCGAGGCGTCTCTTTGCGGTCGAGCTTGCCGAATCGTCTTTCGCCGATTTTGACAAGGAGCGCCGCGCTCTCGACGAAGGAAGCGCGGAGGAAGAAAACAAGCCTCGCGAAAGCGCCATCATCCACCTTCGCAACAAGAAAGCGCTCGCGGTCGTACGCGACGAACTCGACAAAGGTCGCGAACGCGTCGCGCTCTTCTTCGGCGCCGCGCACCTCCCCGACCTCGGAAAACATCTCGAAGAAGACTTCGGACTCAACCGCCAGCCCGAAGTCCGATGGTTCAAAGCGTGGAACCTCGAAAAGATTGAAGAATAACCAACGCTCGGACGTTGGATTCCGGAGTCGAGGCGGTCGCTTCGCTACGGTTCATAAGGAGCGCGTATCAGACTTAATCAGTCGCAAATTAGGAAGAAGCGGAAGCCGAGGAAGTGGCTCCTGTAGTCGGACGAGTACCCGTGCCGATCCGCAGAGCGAAAGTTCCAACCCTTGAGGCTCCAGCCCCCGCCGCGAAGCGCTCGAAGCGAGGCGGAAGAAGGTCCCTTAGGATCGGACGCCGTTTCCGAGGGATAGTCGCCGTAGTAATCAAAGCACCATTCCCAGACGTTCCCGTGCATGTCGTAGAGTCCCCAGGGGTTCGGATCGTACGACTTCACCGGCTTCATTTTGCCGCCGTCGTAATTCATCTTGCTGACGTCGGCGACGTCGCCGTACCAGTACGCGGTTTTCGTTCCAGCCCTACACGCATATTCCCACTGCGCTTCCGTCGGAAGGCTCGCTTTCAACTCGGTCGGAAGGCGCGTCGTCAACTCCTTGCAGAATTTCGACGCGTCGTCCCATGAAACGCTTTCAACAGGGAGATCGTCCCCCTTGAAACAGCTCGGGTTCGCCCCCATAACCTCTTGATAGAGCGCCTGCGTAACCTCCGTCTCTAGCGCCCAGAAACCTTTCGTCAGCTTCACGTGATGAAGAACTTCGTCGCTATCTCGATTATCTTCCGACTCCGGCGATCCCATGTCGAACTCTCCCGCCGGTATCCAGACAAAACCGTACTCCGCGTCCCCGATCTTCAGAGTCTGACGCGTCCCCGCCTCGCGCGAACTCGATTCCGACCACCGCGCGGGATCGACGGATTCCTGACCAAACGCGCTCGGTGTAACAAAAAGAATCGCCGCCGCAACGAGAATGAACGCGAAATCAGAGAAGAACTCGCCTTTCAAATACGCCTTGGCCACACTTTATCCCTTATGGCAAAACAGTCGGAATCGCTAAAAAAACCTACGGTGTCTCGCAACGTCGCTTACCTTTAAAAATCAATACTGTGTTAATGCGCGCCCCTGAAATATCTTACTTCCGAATTTCCGTCGCCAATTCTTCGACCTCGTCCAAAGATAACCCCGTGCATTCCGCGATGAGTTCCAAAGACAGCGTAGTCTCTGAAAGCATATTTTGGGCGATTAGTCTCGATTTTTCCTCTCCGCCTTTGTTATACGCCTTACGGCGTTCGTCGGCGACGTATCGTTCCTGAATTTCCTGATGGTCGAATAAAGTAATCATAATGGTAACGATCTCCTTTTCCCTCGATCTTAGGTAATCCTTTAAAATGTTTCTGTCCTTGCAAATTCGTATTGTTTCTTCGAGCGCTTTTCTTCCTTTGCCGTAAAGGGCGATGTGTTCCGTTAAAACTCGCGTAAAGGCGACATATTGGCATATAATATCGCCTTCTTTACCGTCACGGAGAATCTTAACGCGGACGTCGATCGAATAGTCGCCGCCGCCCCAAAACGTGTCGTTCAGGCTCATTACCTCCGGGCAGGACTTCCTGTCGCCCGTGTAAATCACGTAAAGTTCCGGTTTCGGCAACTTAACCTTCGTCACTCCATAAAGATTAACCCCCGCCTTTTTAAGGTATTCGTTCAGGGTCTGAGCGAGATAGATAAGAGCCCGAACCGGGTAATTGTCCGACCAAGTCGACTGATGTTCAGCCAAAATGATTAGCCGATCGCCTACGCAAAAACCCAGGTCGTTATACTCCTTATCCGTCAGAACATTATCCAGCGTGATGATCCTGACGTCATCCTGCGTCGACGTTTTATCTTCAGGATGCAACGCCAGATATAACAGAAACGCGTACTTTGGATCGCTAAACAAATCCGTAAAGACCGTTGACTTGGCCTCGCGTTTGATTGTCGGTCCTTCAAACGGATTTAAACCGAAATTCACTCGCTCATTGTCGGACATTTTGTCCTTCTCCGCGCTCTAAGAACCGTTTGTTGCCACAACTGCCTACGGCTACTACTTATTCGTCTGTTGCTGTTTGGTCGCGGCGCGGATTTCTTCGGCGGTGATGAGGCCGTCGGCGTTGGCGTCGAGTTTGCCGAACTGGGCGACGGCGGCGGCGGTGAGGTTCGGGGCGAACTCGCGGAGGGACAGCTGACCGTCGCCGTTCGCGTCGCGCGCCAAGAACCAGACGGGGACGCCGATCACTTCCTCCGGCGCGGCGGCGTATTCCCGGAGACTCGACCCGTCCATATCGGTAAGGAGCACGTCGAGAATTTCTTCGTCGTCGACGCTTTCGAGCGCGGGATTGTCCTCGGTCAGCATCTTGACGAAATCCTCGTCGGAGAGATCGTCGAGACGAACCGGCGCTTCGGCGCGTTCTTTGTCCGCCTCTTCTTTGCTCAGAAGTCTCGGAGCGGCGGACGCGGTGCGAATCAGCGTCGGCTGCTGGTCTTTCGCCAACACAAAGTTAAAACGCTGCGGCTGGAGCGGTCTGGGATCGGCGATCGTACGATCCTTGGCGTAGCGCGCCAGATAGAAAAGAATCTCTTGATCGGAAAGAGTCCAGTCTCCGTCGAGATCAATCGCCTGCGCGCCCGGAATCTTGCCGTCCCACTCTTTCTGTTCGAGCTTTCCGTCGCCGTTCGTATCGTACTTATTGAGCAGATAACGGCAGTAGAATCGAATCGCCACGGGCGCGGTCGGGACGAGCGTGTCGTCGCGATTCGCGAGCGCCTCTTGCATATATTCGTTTTCCGCCTCTTGAGAATAGGGTTTCGCGCCGGAAAAATTCGGAACCGTCCCGCTTCGTAGGACAGCTTCCGCCTGCTCTCTCTCTTCCGCCGTCAGTTCGGAATTAATGGAACGCCCCTCGGCGGCCGCCGCCGCTTGTTCCGCCGCCGAAACGCTCGCGGAGAAATCGCCGCGTTCCCATTGCGCCCAGCGGTCGTTTCCGACCTGCTCCTTAATACGGTCGGCAAAAGGCATGTTTCGAAGTTGGTCAAACCGCTCTTTGGTCATGTCGTCAAAATTGAAGCCGCGCTGACCGCCCTGGCCGCCGGGGCCGCCAAAATTTCCCTGAGGACGCTGACCGCCAAAATTACCTTGGAAACGCTGACCGTTCAATTCGACCTGGCCGCCCTGACCGCGTCGTTCGCCTTGGCCGCCCTGACCGCGTTGGCCGTTCCATTCTCTATTGCCGCGACGTTGATTTTCCTGCGCGAGG
>CAMZHY010000063.1 GCA_947307005.1 uncultured Planctomycetaceae bacterium | reverse complement strand
CAATTTCGCCTTCGATAAAGAGGGAACGGTTGAGGTCGTCCGAACCTTTTGGCGCAGGAAACGCGGACTTAATAAGAGACTCTCGCATTGAGAATCTCTTCCTTTTCCTAGCGCCGAAGTCCTCATTGTTTTAGTTACAAAAAACAAAAGCGATGAATTATTAACAATCCCAGTATATTATTGAAATTTTCAATATCAATTTCTTTGTAAGACGGGAGCGCATCGTGCCTTGAGTGAAAGCCTCAAGGAGCGCAGTTGCCAACGAATCCTCAGAAATTATGCTCTAATCCCTAGTTTTTGACAACGAATCCCTAGAAATGACGCTCTAATTCCTAGTTTTTGGCAACGAATCCCTAGAAATGACGCTCCAATCCCTAGTTTTGGGCAACGAATCCCTAGAAACGGCGTCCCAATCCCTAGTTTTTCCCGCGCGGCCGCGCCGCTGGGTTTTGCGTTTCCGCGTCTTTGCGGTTTTATCTCCTTAAAAAATGAACCGGGGTGAAAACGGGGTTGAGTCGCGTCGCGTTGGCGCGTATACTCTACGGAACGACGGAAGGCGCGACGTCGATCTTCAGTCGAGTCGCTCTGATTCGAGGGCGTCTTCCTAGAGGCGGCGTTTCATCGTGTGAATTACGGTTCCTTGACGGCGTCTGCGGCGCATTGCCGTCGATATCGCCGTTTAGTGGGAAATTTGAGGATAGTTCGGCGAGTAGGCTTAAAATATGAACCTTTATGAACAGTTAGTCGCGAAGAAAGCCAAACTTTCTCTCATTGGTCTCGGTTACGTCGGGACGCCGATTGCCGTTGCGTTTGCGAGGAAAATAAACGTCGTCGGATTCGATTTGAATGAAAAGAAGATCGAATTATACAAGAGCGGGATCGACCCGACGCGCGAGGTCGGCGACGAGGCGATCGCCAAGACGACGGTCGAATTCACGGCGGATCCGCGACGATTGCGCGACGCGAAGTTCCACATCGTCGCCGTTCCGACGCCCGTCAACGAAGACCATACGCCCGATCTGTCGCCCGTCAAAAGCGCGAGCGAGATTCTGGGCAAGAATTTGACGAAAGGCTCCGTCGTCGTTTTCGAGTCGACCGTCTATCCCGGCGTGACCGAAGACGTGTGCGTTCCGATTCTCGAGCGCGAATCCGGTCTGAAATGCGGCGTCGACTTCAAGATCGGCTACAGTCCGGAGCGCATCAATCCCGGCGATAAAGTCCACCGATTGGAGACGATTATTAAAATCGTTTCCGCGATGGACGAAGAGACGCTCGATTGCGTCGCGAAAGTCTACGAACTCGTCGTAGACGCGGGGGTTCATCGCGCCGAGAGCATTAAGGTCGCGGAAGCGGCGAAGGTGATCGAAAACAGTCAGCGCGACGTTAATATCGCGTTCATGAACGAGTTGTCGATCATCTTCAACAAGATGGGAATCGACACGCGCGCGGTTCTAGAAGCGGCGGGGACGAAGTGGAACTTTTTGAAGTTCTATCCCGGTCTTGTCGGCGGACACTGCATCGGCGTGGATCCTTATTATCTGACGCATAAAGCGGAGACGCTCGGATACCACAGCCAGATTATTCTCGCGGGGCGTCGCATCAACGACGATATGGGGAAATACGTCGCGGAGAACTGCGTCAAGAAGCTCATTAGCGCGGACAAACCGGTCAAAGGCGCGAAGGTCGCGATTCTCGGGTTTACTTTTAAGGAGAACTGTCCGGACACGCGCAATACGAAGGTGATCGACGTCGTTCGCGAGTTGCAAGAATACGGGGTCGAGCCGATCGTCGCCGATCCGACGGCGGACGCGGAGGAAGCGCGTCGCCTTTACGGGATCGAGTTTGTGGAGCTGAGCGCGGTTCGCGGGATGGACGCGGTGATTCTCGCGGTGGCGCACAGCGATTTCAGCGGACTCTCTCGGTCGGAGATCGACCGGTTCTTCGCGCCGGGCAAAAAAGTTTTGCTTGATATCAAGGGACTTTTGAATCGGAAAGAATACGAACAGGCTGGATACGCTTACTGGCGGCTGTAACCTTGGGCAATTCGGTCGACGAGAGGAGATAAGGGGCGAGACATGGGCTATGAGAACGCGACGTTTCCGGAGGGGAGCGTCTTCCTCGTGACGGGAGGCGCGGGCTTTATTGGTTCGAATCTCTGCGAAGCGCTGCTGAAGCGCGGTTATAAGACGCGATGCCTCGACGATCTTTCGACGGGGAAGCAGGCGAACGTCGACATGTTCCTCGACGATCCGAACTACGAGTTTATTAGGGGCGATATCAAGGATCTCGACGTCTGTCTGAAGGCGTGCGAAGGGGTCGATTACGTTCTGAACCAGGCCGCGTGGGGCTCAGTTCCTAGAAGTATTGAAGCGCCGCTTTTCTACTGCGCGAACAACGTCATGGGAACGCTGAACATGATGGAAGCGGCGCGTCGGAGCGGCGTGAAGAAGTTCGTTTACGCGTCGTCGTCGTCCGTTTACGGGGACGAGCCGAACCTTCCGAAGCGGGAAGGGCGCGAAGGGAACCTCCTCAGCCCCTACGCCGTGACCAAAAGGTGCGACGAAGAATGGGGCGCGCAGTACGCGCGTCATTACGGACTGGATACTTACGGGCTACGCTATTTCAACGTGTTCGGGCGCCGTCAAGACCCGAACGGACCGTACGCGGCGGTGATTCCGAAGTTCATTAAGCAGCTCCTGAAGGGCGAGGTTCCGACGATCCATGGGGACGGTCGTCAGAGTCGCGATTTTACGTACGTCGAGAACGTGATCGAAGCGAACTTTAAGGCTTGTCTCGCCGGTCGCGAGGCGGCGGGGGAGGCGTACAACGTCGCGTACGGGGGGCGCGAGTATCTTCTCGACGTCTATTACGGTCTGACGGCGGCGTTGGGACTGGACGTCGAGCCGAACTTCGGACCCGAGCGCGCCGGGGACATTAAGCACAGCGCCGCGGACATAAGCAAGGCGCGAGAAAAGCTCGGGTACGACCCAGACTGGTCCTTCCAAAGAGGAATTGCCGCCGCAATCGAATGGTATCGAGAGAATCTATGAGCGAGGGAAGGGGAGCCTTTCATATAGGCGGATTTGACGCGCCGGATAAAAGACGCGACGTCCAGCGCTAATCAAGGGCGAAAATGACGGAAGCGGTTGTCGGAAAAACGAGGATCGGATGGATCGACGTTCTGCGAGGGTTCGGCGTCGTTCTGATGATCGTGGGACACGTCGATTTTGGAACTCCTTTCGACCGCTACGTCCACGCGTTCCATATGCCTCTTTTTTTCGTCGTTTCGGGGTTCTTTTTCAATCTGAGAAAGAGCTCTCGCGAGTACTTGGCGCACGATTTCGGACGCTTATCCTTCCCTATACGTTTTTTTTCCTGATTTGTCAGCCCCTCCGTTATTTGCGGACGGGAGGATTTGATCTTCATTACGCGGTAGAATCCTATTTTTGCAGCAATTACCGGCTCGTCGACGTCGCCGGCGCGCTTTGGTTCCTTCCTTGCCTTTTTTCCTGTAAAGAACTGTATTACTGGATAAGACGACTGACGGACGGGGGCGTCTTTCCGGCGGCGATTCTCACGCTGACGCTTACGGACAATCTTCTTCCGATAAAGCTTCCGCTGTGTCTTGACAGCGCGCTGAGTTGTCTGGCGCCGCTTTATCTCGGCGAAGTTTTGAAGAAACGTCAAGAGAGTCCGTTGGCGAAGAAGCTTTTTGACCTTCCTCTTTGGCTTTTGATTGTCGCGAGCCTGGTAAACGCGGGTCTTTTTTTCGCCAATGGAGCGGTTAATGTTCGTTGCAACGAGTTCGGCGCGATCCCTCTTTACTGACTGAACTGTTTGGCTGCGCTGCTATGCTGAGCGAACGCGTCGAGAATGATCGCGACGACGAAACGGTCTCCGATCAAATTCGTCGTTAACGAGTTGCAGTATATCGGCAGGGAGTCGATCGCGTATCTGACGACGAACGAGATTTGCGTTTTTATCGTCTTCTCCCTCTTCACGACGGTCGGAATCCCGACGGATAACGTTCCGTCGAAATTGCTGAGACTCGTCGCGGTTCTTTGCCTAATCAAAGGAATTTCGAGTCTTTGCGCTAAAATGAAACTAATCTTTATATGGGGCCGAACAAACAGACGGTCGGGGTTAAAATGAACCTCGTCGTTCCCATCGTCGACGCGGCGGCGCCCGTCTCTTTGGAGCGTCGCGTTTCTTGATCGATTAGTTTTTGGGACGCGAGGTCTGAAAACGCGCCGTTGGGCGGCGGAGTTGATTCGCGCAACCAGCGCTCGCCGCCTATCTTGCAGAAGGGGCGTGAAAGGGGTACAATGGGCGGAACGCGCGGGCGCGCGGAGGAGCGCGTCTGTCGAGTCGTTTGAATTGTCCAAGATCGGAGGAACCGATCGCCCCTAAACGAAAGAGCGCTCCGAATGACCACCGCCTCGTCTCGATCTTCCGACCGCCCCGAAGACGCCGATTTCATCCGCGTTAGGGGAGCGCGCGCCAATAATCTGAAGTCCGTCGACCTCGATATTCCCCGCAATAAGCTGACGCTCTTCTGCGGACCGAGCGGCAGCGGCAAGAGCGCGATGGCGCTTAAAGTTCTCTACGCCGAGGGACGGCGGCGATACGTCGAATGTTTCGCGCCGAGCGTCCGCGCGTTTCTCGAAAAGTTCGACAAGCCGGACGTCGATTCGATCGAAGGACTGCCCCCGGCGGTCGGAGTCGCCGCGCGTCAGGGCAAGATCAGCCCTCGCGCGACCGTTGGAACGGCGACGGAAATTTTTAACTATCTGCGCCTTCTCTTCTCCTCCGTCGGCAAGCAGTTCTGTCTAGGATGCGGACGCGAAATCCGCTCCTATTCTCCCGATACGATCTGGGACGCGCTCAAACGCCAAGACGACGGCGTCGGCGCGCTGATCTGTTTCGCGCCGAATCTGCGCGCTTACGAAGGACGGAGCGTCCTCGATATTGAAGACGAGCTCCGCGCCAACTCCTTCAACCGCGTCGTCGTCGACGGCGAAATCTTCAAACTCGACGATCCCGAGGGAATTCCCCCCGCAAAGTTCAATACGGCGCGCTTTCTACAGGCCGCGGCGACCAGTTCCGACGTCGAGTCGAAGGCGATTCTCGCCGAATACGGGCTGCGCAGCGAGAGCGAGTTCAGAAAATCGCGTCGCCAAGAATCCGACGACGAGTCCGCCGAGGAACAGGAACAGAACGACGACGGCAAACCGTCGCCGCGAATCCTTATGCTCGACCCCGACGCCGATCACGGTCGCCTCAAGAGCTATTTCGAGAAGAGCGCCGAGGTTCAAAAGACGCCCGCTCCGCGCATTTTCGTCGTCGTTTCCCGCGCGACGATCGGAAAGACGAGTCCCGATCGCGTCAAGGAAGCCGTCGCGACCGCGTATAAATTCGGCGATTCCCGATGCTGGATTCTCTTCGACTCCGCGCCCGACGACTGCGAATATCAAGAAACGCTTCAAATCGACGGCAAGACGACGTACCCCGTGTGCTTTAGCGGATCGCGACGATGCCCCGTTTGCGGCGTCGATTACCCGAAACTCGAGCCGAACCTTTTCAGCAGCGCCACGCCTTCGGGCGCGTGCGAGATGTGCGGCGGCGCCGGCGTCATTACGACGTTCGACGAAGATCTCGTCGTTCCCGACAAGTCTCGAACCCTAATGAACGGCGCGATCGCTCCGTGGCGAACTCCGTCCCAGAAAAAAACGACCGTCGAGAACGCGCCCGTTCCCGACGAGCAGGAGCAAGAGGCCGACGACTCCGATCAGACGGAAGAGGGCGAAAAAACGCCGAGCGGCGAGAAGCGACTGACCCAATATCAACTGAGTCTCAAGCGCTTCGTTTCCGACGAGGCTGATTCGACGACGGGCGCGCCCGTCCTCCCGCTCGACGTTCCTTTTAAAAACTTCACGAACCGCCAGCGACGTCTCCTTTTCAACGGGTCGTCTCTTTCGGGCGCGAAGGGGATTAACGGATTCTTCGCCGAACTTTTGAGCGAGAAATACAAGATGCACGTTCGCGTCTTTCTCGCGAAATATCAGAAACCGATTCCGTGTCTCTGCTGTCACGGCAAGCGGTTCCGCAAAGAGACGCTTGGCGTGCGGTTCGCCGGCAAGACGATCTTCGACTGCGCGACGTCGCGCGTTTCCGACCTGCTCCAGACTCTGCGCGGCGTCGCGCTCACGAAGAGCGAGGAAGAACTCGCGGGCTACGCGTATCGCCAGATATGCGCGCGGCTGGAGTATCTCGAGAGCGTCGGGTTGGGGTACCTTACGCTCGACCGTCAGATGAAGACGCTCGGCGTGGGCGAGATTCGTCGCGTCGATTTAACAAAGGCGCTCGCGTCCGACCTCGTCGACATGCTCTACGTTCTCGACGAGCCGTCGACGGGGCTGCATCCTCTCGAGACGAAGCGTCTCGCGAAGACGCTTCTCGAATTGCGCGATCGCGGCAACACGGTCGTCGCGGTCGATCATTCGCCGGCGCTCCTCGCCGTCGCCGATAAGATCGTCGAATTTGGCGTCGAGGCGGGCGGCGGTTCCGTCGTGTTCCAAGGAACGCCGGAGGAACTGACGGCGGACAATAGCTCGCTCACGGGCGGGTTTCTCACGGGGAAGCGTCCGAGCGCCGTTTCTCGCGGTCGCGACGCGACGAGCGGCGAGCTTTTGGAGCTTTCGGGCGCGTCTGGTCGTAATCTTAAAGGCGTGAATTTGGGGATTCCTCTCGGAACGTTCTTCCTCGTGACGGGCGTGAGCGGCGCGGGCAAGACGTCGCTGATCTGCGACACGCTCTTTCCGGCGCTCGCGCGCAAGATCAGCGTCGGGTCGTCGTCGACGGTCGAGCCGCTGCCTTACGCGGCGCTTAGCGGTTACGAGCGTCTGGAAGAGGTCAAATTCATCGACCAGGAGCCGATCGGACGCTCGCCGCGGTCGAATCCCGCGACGTATCTGCGAATTTTCGACGAGATTCGCGCGATCTACGCCGATCTTCCGGACGCGAAAGCGCGAGGATACAAGTCGAAGTATTTCAGTTTCAACGTCGAAGGAGGACGCTGCGAAACCTGCAAGGGCGAGGGATACGTTCAGGCGGACATGAAGTTCCTCTCCGACGTCTATACGCGCTGCCCGATTTGCGACGGGAAACGGTATAAGGCGCCGATTCTCGAGATTCGCAAACGCGATCTCAATATTGCGGAGGCGCTCGATCTTACGGCGCAAGAGGCGTTCGCGTTCTTCCGCGAATACCCGAAGATTACGCATAAGTTGCGGAACCTGATCGACGTCGGACTGGGCAGTCTCCAGTTGGGACGGCCGGGCGTCACGCTTTCGGCGGGCGAATCTCAGCGGCTCAAGCTTGCGTCGGAACTTTCGGCGCGCAAGACGGCGACGCTCTTCATTCTCGACGAGCCGACCGCGGGTTTGCACTATGTCGACGTCGCACGGCTCGTCGGCGTCTTCAACGATTTAGTCGACGCGGGCGCGTCTCTGATCGTCGTCGATAATCATCCGCTTCTCATGAGGGCCGCGGATTATATCGTCGAGATAGGACCGGACGCGGGCGAAAACGGCGGACAAATCGTCGCCGAAGGAACGCCGGACGAATTGGCGCGCCGTCCCGATTCCCTGACGGGCCGCGTTCTCAGTTCCGAATCCCTCTTTGTTTAACCAGACCGCGACGTTGCGACCGCTCTTGTCAAAGGGTTGAGGCGTGGTATAATACCGGGAATAACTTGGCGCGGCGACGGTTGCGCGCGTCGCGTCGGATCATTTTTTAATTGGCGTCTTCCTGCGGACGATAATCATGAGAAACGTATTTTCACTTTGCGTGCAGAATGTTCCGGGCGTGCTTTCGCATGTCGCCGGGATGCTCGCCGCGCGCGGTTACAACGTCGACAGTCTCACGGTTTGCGCAGCTGAAAACCCCGCCCTGTCCATGATGACGATCGTTCTCGACGTCGATCCGAAGGGTGCGGATCAGGTCGGCAGTCAGCTTCAGAAGCTGGTGACGGCGGTCGAGATGAAGAACCTTTCGAAAGTTCCTCACATTGAGCGCGAGCTTGCGCTCATTAGGGTCGAGGCGGCGCCGAGCGAACGCACGGGCGTTATCGAGCTTGTGAACATTTTCCGGGCGAAGATCGTCGACGTCGCGCTGAAATCGCTGCTTGTGGAGATTTCCGGCGAGGGTTCGAAGATCGACGCGTTCGTCGCGGCGCTTCATCCGTATCGAATCGTCAGTTTAACGCGTTCGGGCTGCATCGCGACGCCGCGCGGAGACCAGTTGAAAAGCGAATAGAGAATAACGACGCCGCCGACATGTGTTCGCGGCGTTTTGGATATTACTACGCGACGCGCGTCAGGTTGTTACAACGAAGCGCCTCCGTTGCGGAAAAGAACCTTTTTTAATTTGATTGGGAGTTTATAGGTTATGGCAGCGACAAAATACTATGACGCCGACGCGGACCTTTCCGTCTTGAAAGACAAAACGATCGCTATGTTGGGCTACGGTTCTCAGGGACACGCCCACGCTCAGAACCTGCGCGACAGCGGCTGCAAGGTCGTCGTCGCCCAGCGCAAGGGTTCCGAGAATTACAAGCTCGCCGTTGAAGCCGGATTTGAGCCGGTCTCTATCGAGGAAGCGGTCAAGCAAGCGGATATCGTCGTTCTCACGCTGCCTGACGAAATCCAGGGTAAGATTTTCCGCGAGCAGATTCGTCCGAACCTCAAGCAAGACGCGATCATCCTCACGACCCACGGCTTCAACGTCCATTACGGACAGTTCGACCTTCCGGAAGGCAACCGCGCGATCATGATCGCCCCGAAGGGTCCCGGTCACTTGGTTCGTTCTGAATTCGTGAAGGGCGGCGGCGTCCCGTGCCTCATCGCGCTCGACGACAAATGCGGCGAACGTGAAAAGGCGATCGGACTCGCTTACGCCAAGGGCATCGGCGGAACGCGCGGCGGCGTCATCCAGACGACCTTCAAAGAAGAGACCGAAACCGACCTCTTCGGCGAGCAGGCGGTTCTTTGCGGCGGCGTCAGCCACCTGATCCAGGCTGGTTTCGAAACGCTCGTCGAAGCCGGATACGAGCCGGAAATGGCGTACTTCGAATGCATGCATGAAATGAAGCTCATCGTCGACCTCTTCTATCAGGGCGGTCTGAGCTACATGCGTTATTCGATCTCCAACACGGCTGAATACGGCGACTATACCCGCGGTCCTCGCGTCATCACGGAAGACACGAAGAAGGCGATGAAGAAGATCCTCGACGAGATTCAGGACGGAACGTTCGCCCGCGAATGGCTCCTCGAAAACCAGGTCAACGCGCCTAGATTCAAGCGTCTCCGCGCGATCCATCACGATCATCTGATCGAAAAGGTTGGCAAGAGCCTCCGCAAGATGATGACTTGGATCGACGCCAAGGAATTCTGATCGGCGCGAGTTTAAGCGCGAAAATCGCGCTTGGAACCCAGTGACAAAATAGAGCGGGGGAAGCGTTGGACGACGTTTCCCCCCTTCGTTTATCCCTATCCCGAAGAAGAAGGACGACGCGCCCGTGAACCCTGCGCCCCCTCCGGAAAAAGGCAAGATCGCCGGAATTGACTTCGGTTCTGTTCGCATTGGGGTCGCGGTCTGCGACGCGGAGCGGATGATCGCTTTTCCCTACGAGATATGGCGCCGCAAGAATGAGAAGCTCGATCTTGCACATTTCCAAGAGTTTGTCAAAGAGGAGCGGATCGTTCATTTCGTCGTCGGGCTTCCTCTGCACTGTAGCGGCGAAATGAGCGAAAAGGCGCGTCAAGCGATGGAGTTCGCCGCCAAGCTCGCCGACGCGACCGGATGTTCCGTCGATTTCTTAGACGAGCGCTTTACAAGCGTCATTGCGGAAGACATGCTGCGTCAGTCGGGACTGAAGGCGAAGAAGCGCAAAGAAAAGCTCGACGCCGTCGCCGCCCAGATTATTCTCTCAACTTACCTCGAACGCGGTTGCGTTGGCGCGACGGAGTTCGATTCCCTCGAAGATTAAGCGCTTCGACCCTTCAAAGGGCGTTGTTTTTCTAATACTTCAAAATTTTCTCAAAGCGCGACTCTTTTCTCTTTTTGCCAACTCAAGGAACGATTTTTCGCCAAAATAAGGAATGAATTTTCGCCAAAACAAGGAATTCACGCTTGTCATTAATTTCACGACAAGATACAATAAGTTCATTGTTGAAACAGGAGATCGTCAACATGAAGAATTACAGACCTCGTATATTAGACAAGATAATAGAACGACGATTGGCCAATAAGGGCGCGATACTTGTCGAGGGCGCCAAATGGAGCGGGAAGACGACGACTTGCGAGCGTCATGCCGCGAGCGTTCTTTATCTTAACGACCCGGCTAACGTCGTTCGGAATTTGCAAATGGCGGACATTAATCCCGCCGCGCTCCTTCGCGGGGCGGCGCCGCGTTTAATCGACGAATGGCAATTGGCGCCGAAGTTATGGGACGCCGTTCGATTTGAAGTCGATCGACGCGGCGACTTTGGACAATTCCTTTTGACGGGGTCCGCCGTTCCTGCAGAGACGGAAGCGGTTCGGCACACGGGGACGGGACGTTTCGCATGGCTGAAGATGCGTCCGATGAGTTTGTGGGAATCGGGGGAATCGACCGGCGCCGTCAGTCTTGCCGCGCTCTTTTCACAGGAGCGTCCCGACGATCTGTACGCGGAATGCGCGCTTTCTTTGGAGGAAGTCGCATGGCTTCTTTGTCGAGGCGGGTGGCCGCAGGCGACCCGTCTTGAGGGGGACGACGCGCTCGTTCAGGCGTTCGATTATCTGGACGCGGTCGTCCGCGCCGATATCAGTCGCGTCGACGGGGTTAAGAGGAGCGAAGAGCGCGCGAGATTGATCATGAAATCCTACGCGCGGCTCCAAGGAACCTCAACGCCATGTTCGACGATCGTCGACGACGTCAAGACACATGGCGTTGAAATAAGCGTCGACACGGTCAAATCTTACGTTGAGGCGCTGCGTAAAATATTCGTTGTGGAGGATTGTTCCGCGTGGAATCCGAATTTGCGCTCCAAGACGGCGATCCGAACCTCCGACACGCGATATTTCGTCGATCCGTCCGTCGCGACCGCCGCGCTCGGCGTCGGTCCCGGCGCGCTGCTCGACGATCTTGAAACGTTCGGTCTTTTCTTTGAAACCCTTTGCATGCGCGATTTGCGCGCGTACGCGGAAGCGCTCGACGGACGCGTCTATCATTTTCGAACGAAAGACGGGCTCGAAAGCGACGGCGTCGTCTGTCTCCGCGACGGTCGCTACGGACTGCTGGAGTTCAAACTCGGCGGCGATCGCTTGATCGAAGAGGGCGCCCAAAACCTGAAGAAAGTCGCCGAAAAGCTCGACGTTACGAAGATGAAGAACCCCTCTTTCCTCGCCGTAATCGCCGCGACCGCCCCCTTCGCTTACAAACGTCCCGACGACGTCTTCGTTATCCCCGTTGGAAGCTTGAAGGATTAGGCTTCTCGATAAATCGTTCAATTCTCGCGATTCGCCGCTTTTTTAGATAATTAAGAAAAATCCTTTTTATTGAGAATAGCATCTAACTCTTGTCATTATTGATGTTGCCGTTTTTCTCTTTTTTGAATATAGGTCAGAACGTACGCCCGTTGTTCAGTCTGGTTTTTAAGGGAGTTGACGCGTTTGACCTTCGTTTGATAATTGCCAAAATCCGGCGTTTTGGCTTCTTTTTTCAACATAAAAAAGGAAAAACAAACGATGCAAGAGTTTCAAATTGAAGTCAATGGAAAGGTTCAGACCGTTTCGCTCGAACAGCTTCGCATGCTGGTTTCGCGTCGTTTTATCAAACCCGAGGCGATCGCGCGCGTGGACGGGGAAGAGTTGAGCGTAAGGGATATTTTCAAAAAGTTCGACGTCAACGATTCATCAAAGGAGATTCCTCCCAAGAGAGAAACTCAAAAGGAATCTGAAGAATTTGTGAGGACGGATAAAGTTGCTGTTCCGG